>JAUZOY010000069.1 GCA_030706235.1 Bacteroidota bacterium
AGGAGGTAATTTCGTAAAAGTTAATTTTGCTAATGAATATGGATGTACAGCACTGACACCAACTAATTATACTGTTACAGTGCTTGCACAACCTGTTCCGGTTATTTCAGGTCTTGATTCAGTTTGTGAAGGAACTACTGGTGTTCAATATACAACACAGGCTGGAATGTCAAACTATCAATGGCATGTATCTGCAGGCGGAACAATAACCAGTGGAGGTACATATTCTGATAATAAAGTTACTATTACATGGAATACCGCAGGAACTCAATATGTTTATGTAGATTATACTGATGGAAATGGCTGTACTGCAATAAATGAAACAGTATTCCCAGTAAGAGTTCTTCCATTACCGATACCTACTATATTTGGTAATGATTATATCTGTGCAGGTACTGCAAATGTAATTTATAGTACGGAATATGGAAAATCAAATTATGTATGGTATGTTTCAGCAGGCGGAACAATAACTGCAGGCGGAACATCCACTGATAATACTATTTCTATAACATGGAATACGCCTGGTAGTCAAACCGTTTCAGTTAATTACACTAATGGCTCAGGTTGTGTAGCTAGCACACCAACAGTATATAATGTTATAGTAAATCCATTACCAACACCTACTATCTCCGGTAATAACAATGTATGCGCAGGTACAACAGGTGTAGTGTATACTACTCAGGCAGGAATGATAGATTATATCTGGCAGGTATCTTCAGGTGGTACAATTACTTCAGGAGGTACATTGTCTGATAATACGGTAACTGTTACATGGAATACTGCAGGTCCACAAACTGTAAAAGTTAATTATAAATATCCGACAGGATGTGATGCAGATTCTTCAACAGTATATAATGTTACTGTTAATCCGCGTCCTGTACCTACAGTTATTGGCCCTTCTCCTGTTTGTTTAAATAGCACAGGAAATGGATATACTACAGAATCTGGAATGTCCAACTATATATGGTCAGTTTCTGCAGGTGGAACAATTACTGCTGGTGGTACTTCTACAAATAACAATATAACAATTACATGGAAAACTGCCGGCTTACAAACAGTAAGTGTTAATTATACTGACGGAAATGGATGTACTGCTTCAACATCGACAGTTAACAATGTTATTGTAAATTCACTTCCAACTCCTGTAATTACGGGCCCGGCAACTGCATGTATAAACAGCACAGGTAATGTATATTCTACAACTCCTGGAATGAGTAATTATGTTTGGACAGGTTCAGCAGGTGCTATAATTACAACAGGTGGAACTTCTACCGATAATACTATAACCATTACATGGAATACAATCGGTAACCATACTGTTAGCGTTAATTATACTGATGCTAATGGATGTACTGCTTCTTCAGCAACAGTATACGATATTACTGTTAACCCAATTCCAGTTGCTGACGTTACCGGTCCTGCAACAGCTTGCTTAAATAGTGCAGGTAATGTATATACAGCAACTCCGGGAATGACTAGTTATGTTTGGATTGTTTCAGCCGGAGGTACAATTGTTGCCGGAGGTACTACAACAGATAATACAGTAACTGTTAGATGGGATGCTGTCGGACCACAGTCTGTTAGTTTGAATTGTACTAAAGGTAGTTGTGCTTCTACACAGCCAACAGTATATGCTGTTACCGTAAATCCAAGAGCTGTTCCGGTTATTTTAGGAAGTCCTACAGCTTGTCCTGGTCCGTCTTCTGACCCTCTTTATTCTACTGATGCTGGTATGAGTGGTTATCAATGGAATATTTCAGCCGGAGGTACAATTATTTCAGGTGGTGGGGTTAATAATAATTCCATTGAAGTTGAATGGAATACATTAGGAACTCAGTGGGTAAAAGTTAATTATACTGATGGTAATGGTTGTAATGCAGCTAATCCTGTAGTTTATTATATCCATGTAGGATCACCAACTATTGATAGTGGTTTGGTCGCATACTTCCCATTTAATGGAAATGCTAAGGATATGAGCGGTCACGGAAATGATGCTACTGTATTTGGAGCAACTCTGACTAAAGACAGATTTGGAAATGAAAACAGTGCATATAGTTTCAATGGCGTTGATAACTATATGAGAATTCTGCAATCTTCATCACTAAGAAATCTGTCAACAGCTACATTTAGCTATTGGGTTAAATATCAGGTTGCAAGTGGACAAATAGCTTCTACAATAAGTAATGGTCCAGACCATAATACTTATAATGAAGACGGTTTCTATACTTATGCAGGTAGTACCGGTATTCAGCATAATCTAGGACACTGGGGTGGTACTATAAAAACTGCAAGGGTAGGATATGATGCTCTTAAAGCTTTGAACTATCAGTCATTCACTTTGGTTACTATTGTAATTGACAGTAATTATATCAGAAGCTACAGAAATGGAGTACTGCAACAGACTACTCAAAGAGCAGGATTGAATATTTCACGTACTGATCTTGACTGGTATTTGGGTCAGAGTGGTTTAAATACATACTTCATGAACGGAATACTTGATGATATTAGAATATACAACAGAGCTATTTCTGATTGTGAAATAACGGAATTGTATGATATTAACAAGTGTGAAGTTGTAATCAACAGTTATCGTAACAGTAAATTATGTGCTAATGCACCTAATCTACTTGTAGCTGGTGGATGTAAGACATATTCATGGAGTACAGGTGAAACAAAACCTGATATCCAAGTAATTCCAACAAGTGTTACAACTTATACAGTAACAGGAACAAACGGAGCTTGTACTGCAACTTCAAGTCTGGTTGTAATACCTGTATCCTCACATCCTGATCAGGGTCTTGCTTTGTCATTGCCGATTGAAGGATGGGTAACTGACGTAAGTGGTAATGCAAATAAAGTTGTCGTTTATGGCGGTACACAGTTAGTTGCTGATAGATTTGGAAATCCAAAGAGTGCAATTAAACTTGACGGAACTTCAGGTTATATAAGAATTGCACAATCACCTTCTCTAAATAATCTGGTCAATGCTACATTTACATATTGGTTAAAATATGAAACAACACCAGGTAAAGTGGCAACTACATTAACTAATGGACCGGATAATGTTAGTGAAAGAGGTTTCTATAACTATGCATACGAAAATAGAATTACTTATACACTTGGTAAATACTATGATCCTGCAAATGTTACTTCAACATTACCAATTGACGGATCCGTAAAACCAAATAAGGAATTTAGTTTTGTAGCAGTTGTAATCGATGATGATTCTATCAGAACATATCTTGATGCAAAATGCATGAGTTCTGTAGCAAGAAACGGTATGCCAATATCACGTCCATCACAGGATTGGTTGATTGGCCAGAGTGGATCTAATACAATGTTCCTCAATGGAACTATTGATGATATACGTATCTACAACCGTGCACTTAATAGTTGTGAAATTGTGGCTTTACGTAATTACAATAAGTGCGGAATTACTATGAATGGAGTACCTGTTACAGTTTGTAAGGGATATCCTGTAACATTAACTTCATCCGGTGGAGCAACATATAGTTGGTCTACAGGAAAAGTTGGTGCCGTTCAGACTGTTCATCCTACAGTTACAACTAAATATTTTGTTACTATCACTCAATTAACAGGTTGCAGGGCAGTAGATAGTTATTTAGTTAATGTGGTAAATTGTAATGAAGAAGCTGAAAATAGTGTTGAAGGAATTAAGACTGTTACATCTCAGGATGGTACTACATCTTTGAATGTATATCCTAATCCATTCAATGACTTATCTAACATTTCATTTACTATACCTACAGATCAGAAGGTGGTATTGAATGTTTATAATCTACTTGGAAACAAGGTAGCTATTCTGATGAATGAACAGAAAGTCGCAGGAAGCTACGTTGCGGAATTCAACAAAAATGACTTAACTCCTGGAGTCTACTTCATAGAAATGAAAGCCGGAGAAACCACAATACAAAAGAGGGTAGTCATTTTATAAAGCATAATTAATGCTGATAACTATATAATAGTTGTCAAATATAATTAACTTATGCGTTAAAAGGGGAGCACAATTTGTGCTCCCCTTTTTTTAATGATTTATTCTCTTATTTGTTTGCTATGAATAATTTGTTGTATATTTATGGAAATTCTGTATTCATATAAAAGTAAAAATATTTTATCATGAAATAATATCTTTAATCAAGATGCAGATATTTCATGATATTTAAATTTTTTTATTAATTTTACAGCTTTAATGCCGGAATAATATTATTTGGTTTATAAAAAACATGTTGAAAATAATAAAATATTCGTGTTGTTTATTGTTATTTTATAACAAAAATAAACCAATTGAGAATGATGGTTTTATAAGTTAAAAAAATATAAGTGATGCTGGAAAAAGTAGATTTAAACAAGAGTATTGAAAAAGAAGAATATAAAACACTTATTAAGGAATTGGAAAATAAACTTTGCCAATTACAACGACAGTCAAAAGATTTAAAAATTCCATTAATACTTGTTTTTGAAGGTTGGGATGCGGCAGGAAAAGGAACTCTTATAAATCAACTGATTCTTCCACTTGATCCCAGAGGATTTAATGTTTATTCAATCCAACCTGAAACAGAAGAAGAAGCCTTGCACCCTTTCCTTTGGAGGTTTTGGAATAAAATACCTGAAAAAGGCCGTATCGGAATATTTGATAGAAGTTGGTATCGGAGGGTTAGTACAGATAGAATTGATAAAATAGTGAAATCTGTAAAATGCAATTATTTGTATGAAGAAATAAAGGATTTTGAAAGACAACTTTCGGATGATGGTTATGTAATTATCAAATTTTTCCTTCACATAAGTAAAAAAGTGCAAAAAGAAAGATTAAAGAAATTAGCATCGAATCCGACTACAAGTTGGAAAGTTACTGATTTAGATATAAAGCACAATGAAGAATATGATAAGACTTTGACTGTCATTGATGAAATGATTGAAAAAACGGATACTGAATATGCTCCTTGGAAAGTTATAGAATCAAAAGACAAACGATTTGCAATAATTAAGATAATAAAGTCAATTGTTGACGTTCTGGAATCTAAAATAATTGAGAAAAAAGATATTAATTCAGGAAAATTAAAAATAAAAAACGAAGTCAAATTAAAATCACTCGATTCATCAATATTAGATAAAATTGATTTATCTCAGGATATTTCAAAGGAAAAATATTTAGAGGAACTAAAAAAATACCAGGAATTAGCGCGTGAGATAGAACACAAAATTTATATAAAACGTATACCAATTATAATTTTATATGAAGGTTGGGATGCAGCTGGTAAAGGTGGAAATATAAAACGACTTGTACAAAATCTTGATCCAAGGGGATATGAAGTTGTTCCGATATTTGCGCCGAATGATATTGAAAAAGCTCATCATTATCTTTGGCGTTTCTGGAATAAAATACCCAAAGCAGGACATATTGGTATCTTTGACCGTACATGGTATGGTCGGGTGCTTGTAGAAAGGATAGAAGGATTTTGTAGCGAAAATGAATGGAAAAGAGCCTATAAAGAAATAAATGAAACAGAAAAACAGCTTGTTGACTCAAATTCTATCATCATAAAGTTTTGGTTACATATTGATAAAGATGAGCAACTCAAACGTTTTGAAGAAAGACAGAATAATCCTTTCAAACAATGGAAAATAACTGATGAAGATTGGCGAAACCGTGAGAAATGGGATCTTTATAAAGATGCTATTGATGAAATGCTCTTTAGAACCAGTACTACATATGCTCCGTGGACAATAGTTGAATCAAACAATAAATATCATTCAAGACTTAAAACACTTAAAACTCTAATAGATACTGCTGGTAAGGTACTTTAATTTTATAATTTTTGGAAATAGTATTATCAATATTTTATATTTTATTAATTATTTTATTCCTGAAGAAAATTCAATTCTTCAAAATAAACTTAATTGATTTTAAAAGCAGGTATAAATTCATAAATATAATATCTGTTAATTCTATACCAATGGTATTTTTATTGAAAATAATTGCAGGAGTATTCCTAAGTCTTATTTATACCTATTACTATAAAGAAAGATATTATGCTGATACATTTAAATACTTTGATGATAGTAAAGTAATGTATGACGCATTTTATACAAATCCTATGGATTTTCTTAAAATGTTTACCGGTTTTCACAATGATACTCCTCATTTTAAAATATATTATAATCAAATGAATCATTGGCTCAGAGAATATGAAAGTGATCTATATAATGACTCTCATACTATTATTCGTCTCAATGCTCTATTGCGTTTTATTTCAGGAGGATATTATTATGTACATGTCATATTTATGTGCTTTATGTCATTGATAGGTCTAACTGCTATTTACCGCGCATTTCAAAATCATTTTAATTCTAAAAGAACATTACTTTTTGTATCAATATTTCTGATACCTTCTGTTGTATTCTGGACCTCCGGAGTTCTTAAAGAAGGACTTTTAATCTTCGGACTTGGATTGTTGATTTATAATTATTTTAATTGTTTAAATAAAGTTAGGATTGTTAATTTATTAATGATAATATTTTCATTTATAATACTTCTGTTTACGAAAGCTTATATAGTTGCTTCTTTAGTCCCCTGTCTGATAGCATATACAATAGTAAATAAGACCGGAAACAAATATATCAAAACTAAATATATGCTTGTTCTGTTGTTTTTTAGTATAGCGGGAATAAGTCTAAAATATATTATGCCAAAGTATGATATCGTATTCTTGCTTTATCTCAAGCAGAGTGATTTCTTTGGTTTGGCTTCTTCTGTTAATTCTGGTAGTTTAATTAGCTTAAGACATATGGATAATAATTTAATAAGTCTTTTGTTGACTATTCCTCAAGGTTTGTTCAATGTCATCTTTCATCCATTTATATGGGAGAGCAAATCATTTCTGATTTTTTTTGCTTCGATAGAAAACCTAATAATAATATGCATTGTTTGTTGGTGTATCTATAAATTAAAAATCGAAGAAGAAAATAAAAATATGATTTTGTTCTTTTGTAGTTTTATATTTTTTAATCTTGTGCTTATTGGTATTACAACTCCGGTTACAGGTGCAATTGTAAGATATAAAGTTCCTATATTACCTTTTATTATGTTGCTTTCTTTTCTATTGCTTAATATGAAAAACTCAATTGCTAATTCTGATTGATTATTTTTGAATACTTTTGTATACTCCTGTATAAAATTAAACATATGATTTTCTTTAAAAGATCAATAACATATAAGCTAATTTTCTACTTTCTGTTATTAAGTCTTAGTGGAATTAGTGTTGTTGGTATATATTCATATTTCAGTGCGAGAAAAGCACTTGTTAGCAGAACTTTTGATCAACTTATTACTGTCAGAGAAGTAAGGAAATATCAAATTGAAAATTTTTTTAATGACAGATTAAATGATATTAATATTTTTGCCGGAAGCAAGGATATTAATTCCATGCTTCAGAATCTGGAAAAATACCCACCGAATAATTGTGTTATTCCCAATATAAATTTTGTCAATAATCATTTGATTAATTATATAAAAAATTGTGGCTATTATGATCTTTTTATGATTTCCGACAGTAGAAATTATTCTTTATATTCAATATTTAATGATACTTTATTATCTATTTCTCCTGTAAAAAGTATAGCAATCCTCTCATTAATTAAAAAAATTAAAACAACGAATACGGCTTGCATTCAAGACTTTATGATTGATTCATTCAATAAATTGAAACCATCAATGTATATTGGAGCTCCTATATTATCAGGTAAATCTATTAAAGGATATCTAATTTTAATGATTTCTCAAAAAGCTATTGATAATATTATGCTTGAAATTTCAAGCAAAAGAGGTTTGGGAAGTACAGGTGAATCTTATCTTGTTGGCAATGATTATATGATAAGAAGTAATTCAAGGTTTAAACCAAATTCAGTACTTAGAATTAAAGTGCATACTGAAGCAGCAATTGATGCATTAAGTAACAGGTCCGGTACTAAATTTATACGAGATTACCGTGGCATTAATGTTTTAAGTTCTTATAGCAAAATAAGCGTTCCAGGATTAAACTGGGCTATTCTTGCCGAAATAGATACTGTAGAAGCAATGCGATCAATATATTCTACAAGAAATGATATTCTTTTTCTTTCAATATTAATATCTTTATTTGTAATAGCCCTTGCATATATTAGTGCACGTAGAATTTCATCAACTATTATTCGACTTCGTGATACGGCTGCTAGAGTCGGAGATGGTGAATTTCCTTATAGTGTGATAATTAATTCACAGGATGAAATAGGAGATCTTTCCAGAACATTTAATATGATGATCAGAAAATTAAAAGAGGAAAAACAAAACAGACTTTCAGCCGTTTTCGATGGAGAAGAGAAGGAACGCCAAAGATTATCAAGAGATCTGCATGATGGACTTGGGCAATATCTGATAGCTATAAAAATGAAACTTCAAAGCATAGATGATGTTGATTTTTCAAAACAAACTGAAGAAATAAATAAGTTATTTAATAATACTATTGAAGAAGCAAGAAGGATTTCAAATAATCTTATGCCGTTAGCTCTTGATGAACTTGGTCTTATTGCTGCAATTAAATCTCTGATCTCTCAGGTCGCAGCTTCTTCAGGAATAAAATTTGATTTCGACAGTTATAGAGTCAGTGATAATATAGATATAAAAATTGCTAAATATTTGTATAGAATAATTCAGGAGGCAATTAATAATATTGTGAAACATTCTGAAGCAACCGAAGCAAATCTCCAGATAATGGAAAATAACGGTTATATAATAATTATTATTGAAGATAATGGAAAGGGGTTTGCTCTTGAAAATGTTAAATCCAAAGGGAATGGAATTTATAATATGACTCAAAGAGTCAATATTTTAGGCGGAAAAATTGATATAGAATCAAATATTAAAAAAGGTACTTTAATTTCAGTTCGGATTCCTTTAAATAATCAGGCTGATATTAGTAAAATATAATTTTCATGACATGGAAAAAATTAAAATTATACTTATTGATGATCACCAGATAGTAAGAGATGGTATTAAAGCACTGATATCAGGAGCTAAGGAATTTGAGGTAGTTGCAGAGGCAGGTGAATGTGAAAGTATTTTACTGAATTTTGAATCAGGTTACTTTTCATCTTCAGTTGAAAATAAATATGTTGTAATAATGGATATCTCTTTACCCGGTATTTCTGGTATTGAAGCAACACGGATTCTTAAACTATGTTACCCGGATCTGAAAGTTCTTATTTTGTCTATGTATACAAATGAAGACTATATTCAGAAAGCGCTTACAGCAGGTGCTGATGGTTATCTGCCCAAAAATACTACCCGTAAAGAATTAATTGATGCAATAAAACAAATTTATTCAGGCTCTAAATATTTTAATGAGGAGATATCTCATGTAATTCTTGAAAGTTACATTAATAATGTCAAAAAAAATACATCTCCTAAAATAGAAAATACAGAACCATTAAGCCAGAGAGAAAAAGAAATCCTTAAACTTTTTGTACAGGGACATAGTAATCCTGAAATAGCAGAAAAACTATATATAAGTGTACGAACAGTTGAATCCCATAAAAACCATATTATGCAAAAACTACATATTAAAAGTTCAGTGGAAATGGTTAAGTATGCAATAAAAAACGGTTTAGCCGATTTCTAATTCCAAAATCTCAAATCTCAATTCTAAATTTTCTACTCTTCCTGTTTAATATTAAGCTGAACTAACTCTATTTTATTATGAGTAGCTTTTTTTATGATGAATGTGAATTGATTTATTGTAATTACATCATTAACTTTAGGTATTGACTCATAGTGGTGATATATAAAACCTGCAATGGTTTCATAATCTTCGGTTTTAGGAATACCAAGATTATATTTACCGTTGATATAATCAATTTCAAGACGTCCGGAGAGAATATATTCAGAATCATTTATTTTTTGTTCTGTCAATTTATCAATATCATATTCGTCGTATATTTCTCCGAAAATTTCTTCTATAACATCTTCCAGTGTTACCATGCCGGAAGTACCTCCAAATTCATCAACAACTATTGCTACACCTTTGCTCTGATGAATAAACGATGAAAGTAATTTGCCCACAGGCATTGCTTCCGGTATTATTGTTATATTTCTTGTGATTGATTTGATTGAATCCGGAGTGGATTTAAATAAATCATAGACATGAACGTAACCAATAATATTATCGATTGTTGTGTCATAAACAAGAATCTTGGATAATCCTGTTTCAATAAATTTATTCTTAATTATTTCAACTGATTCATCTTGTCTTACAGCAATAATTTCCGTTCGTGGAATCATGCATTCACGAACTCTTACTTCGGAAAGTTCCATTGCATTACGAAACATCTTAACTTCCTGTCGTACTTCCTGTTCCTTTTCTTCAGATGAATATTCACGAATAAAATTATCAAGATCTACTTTGCCAAATGAGAATTCCTTGTCAAAAGTTTTTATGCCTGAAAAAACCTTGATTATTAATTCTGAAAAGCCCGTTATCAGAAATACAATTGGATAAAGAGTGTAGAATACAATTGCGATTGGAAAAGCCAGAAGAGAAAAAGTTAAATTTGGATTTATACGGAAAATAACCTTAGGAATGAATTCTGCAAATACAAGAATAATTAGAGTTGAAACGATAGTCTGAAATGTAATTACATAAAAATCTGAATTAAAAGGAGGCCATAAATGAACTTTAAAAATAGGTTCAAGAATACGTGCCATTACAGAACCATATAATACCAGAGAAATGTTATTTCCTATTAACATAGCTCCAATAAATATGGACGGCTTTTTGATCAATCTTGTTAAAATAATGGCAGATAGTGTACCTTTTTTCCGCTCCATCTCAATTTTCAATTTGTTGGATGTAAGGTATGCAATCTCTACTCCCGAAAAAAAAGCAGAAAGTATCAGAGATGCTACTATGATAACTATTAAATCCATTTAATTTAATTTTCTACAAACTTACATAAAATTTTTAGAATATAATTAATTAATCATTGACAGAGTGTAATCTCTTTCTTTTCTGATATCGTGTTATAGAGTGATTCGAAAAGAAGAATTTATTGTTTTAATATTATTTATGAGCACGTAATACAACAATTATTAGATAGAAAATGTAAAAAGTTAATTTATAAATTGTATTGTAGTTTGCTGTGATAAAAGTAAAATCTATTTCAGAATTTTCGTAGAATGCTCTGGATTGATGACAGATATCCGGCTCCAAAAAGATTTAAATGCACTAATAGAGGATAAAGATTATAAAAATCAAGTCTGCTTTCCCATCCTTTTATCATTGGGAATATTTCATTATAAGATTTATAAAAAAGATCGCTGAAGCCACCAAATAAGCGTGTCATTGCAATATCGGCTTCTCTATGTCCGTAATAAACCGCAGGATCATAAATACATGGTTCTCCTTTAGAGGTAATAATATAATTCCCGCTCCAAAGGTCTCCATGAACTAATGATGGCTTTTCTATTGGGAAAATATCATATAAAAGAGTGAATAGTCTTTCAAATTTCTTGATAGTCAGATTATCAATTTTATTATGATCTCTGGCAATTTTTATTTGTTTGTTTATTCTTTCCTGAATGAAAAAATCTATCCAGTTATTATGTATATAATTATACTGCTTAAGCGATCCGATATAATTATTATGATCTAATCCGAAATTCTGACCGTAATGTGAATGAAGCATAGCTATGTTTCTTCCGAAAGTTACGAATAAATTCCTGGGCTCGGTTCCGGATTTTATATATTCAAGTATCAGGTATTGAAGATTTTCAGATATTCCATTAACAATTACCGATGGAACTTTTATTTCATTAGCATTTGACAGAAGTCTGAGACCTTTGGCTTCAACTTCAAGCATCCCGGGGTAGTATGAGGAAAGATTATATTTAAGGATGAATTTTCCAATATTGGTTATAAAAAGCATGGTATTGTTTATACAACCCCCATCAATACTTTTAATATTTAAGATATTAACTTCTTTCTCATAGAATGATGATAAGGCAATTTTGCAATCGTTTTTTAATGTTTCATTAATCATAATTGAATTAAGATAATTTGCGAGGACTTACTTTATATATATATTGTAGAATAAGTAAAAAAAATCAAAGAAGGAAATGAGTTATTAATTATTTTTTTGTTTAGGACTCGTCAATCCCATTTGAGGTTTACGTTTAATTTCTTTGGTGAATTTTTTATCGTTTTTGATATCAATATTTTTTTCATATTTCCATATTCCATTTTTAAAATAATATGCATCATAACTTAAGTCAGGTCCATAGAATTGGTATTGACCTTCCATATATGACTCAACAGGGGAAAGATGATCAAAAACAATTTTGTTGATATTATCTTCATAATTCAACTTCATTATTACATTTTTTGCAAATTCAAAAATAACCCTGTTGTATAATATTTTATCATCTTTTTCGGACTGAAAGATAGCTGCTCCGAAGCTTGGTCTGGAAGAAACATTGAAATTAACAATGTCAATTATTTTTTTATTTGAAAGATTATTATTCCCATCCCATCCAAGAAGTGTATAATAAGTGTTGCTTTTATATTTCTGCATTATTATTTTATAGTACAAACAACCATACCATCTGTTGTTATCTAGGAATTGTTTTTCAGGATTCTGTATTTCTTCGGATTTGTCATTTAATTTGTAAATAACGTATTTATTTTTTTTCTTATCGTAAACCTGGAAGAAACCAAAATACTCATAACTGCCATCTGACTTTGGAATATCCCATGTAATTGTTCTGAAGAGCTTATCAGGGGAAGTAAGTCGTGATACTTTTTTCAAAGTATCAAAAGGGTAATCAAAAGAATTGTCGTGTTTTAGAGTTCTCTCCATTAATGAAGAAAATTTTTTACAGGACTTGATTTTCATAGAATCATCATCACTGTTTACCATTTCTGCCATATATCTCAGAAGGGTATCTTCTGAAGCTTTGAAAAAAAATATATCTGCTTTCTGTCCATAAGAAATTAAGTAGTATACA
>JAUZOY010000007.1 GCA_030706235.1 Bacteroidota bacterium
AAAACTAATAAACGGTAAATATGAAACCGAAGCATCAGGAAATATAAACAAAACTACAGTCCGTCAATACGCTGAATGCGGTGTCGACTTTGTTTCTGTCGGTTCTCTGACCCACCAGATTCACAGCCTTGACTTAAGCCTCAAAGCTATTGTCTGAACCTTTGCTTGAAACCAAATTCTCAATTTCCTTTGCGATCTTTGTGTGAACCAAATTCTCAATTTTTAATTCTCTTTTTTTTGTGATCAAAAAATAAGTTGCAAATTAATCTCATTAAGCTTAATATGAACGATTTCAATGAAATACTAAAAAAAATTCAGAAGTATTGTGCTTTTTCTGAGCGTTGTGAATTTGAAGTAATGACAAAGCTAAAAACATACAAAACAGATCAACCGACAGCAGTTAAAATTATCAAAAGTCTGAGAGATGATAATTTTATCAACGACGAAAGATATGCAACAAGTTTTGCCTCCGGTAAACTCAATTACAACAAATGGGGCAGAATTAAAATATCCTATGAATTAAAAGCAAAAAAGATACCTGATCAGATTATTGATAAAGCCCTTTCTAAAATAGAAGAAGATAAATATAATGCCATTCTTGAAAAATTACTTAAAGCTAAATATCAGACAATTATAGACGAAGATCAATATAAACGCAATGCAAAACTTGTGTCCTATGCAGTTTCTAAAGGCTTCGAAACCGAATTAGTCTGGAAAATTATCAATAAATTAAAAAATTAAATAGCATCATAGGATTTATAGAAATGAACTACCCCACCGCAAACAACGGGGTATCTTTGGATAATAGTTTATTAATCGCCGCAAACAACGGGGTATATTTTGATAATAGTTTATTAATCGCCGCAAGCGGCGGGGAATTTACCCAAAGAGATTAACAAACGTTTAAAGCTCCATAGGAGCGAAAAATTTATAGAAATGATTACACCACAATGAATTAAAGCTCCGGAGGAGCGAAAGATTTTCTTTCCGATTTTACAGAGTATTCTATATTACGCTACTCTGTAGCTTATTGATTATTGGGGTTAACTCTTATTCTATAACTATTAACTGTGCTACGCACATTTGGGATAAATAGAGTATGTTTTTACTGTCATGCTTAACTCGTTTCAGCATCAATCAATCTTTGCGATCTTTGCGCATACTTCTTTGCGCACTTTGTGTAATTTTCTTTGTGATCATTGCGTAACTTTCCTTGCGATCTTTGCGTGAAATCCTGTCAGGGCTACTAAAAACTGTCAGGATTATTAAAGCTAAAAGTCAAGTTTATAGGTAGAAGAATGCAGAAGGAATAATAAATGAAATTTCAAAAAGCACTGAAAAAAGTTGAGGAAACTTCAGTTAACTTTTCCTGCCATTAAAATAATTTCTAATTTTACAGTTTAATTATAAACAGTCAACTTTCTGAATTATAAAGTAATCCTGTTAATAAAACTATTGAAGATAAAAATCAATGTCAAAATCTTATAATGTAATAGGCTTAATGTCAGGAACTTCTCTTGACGGTTTGGATCTTGCTTTTTGCAAATTTGAAAAAATAAATCAGAAATGGCAATATGAAATAGAATGCGCTGAAACTATTTCTTATAATAATAAATGGGAAAACAGATTAAGGAAATTACCCGACAGCTCCGGTATTGATATTATAAAAACTCATGTTGATTATGGCCACTACATTGGGTCAAAGACTTTGGACTTCATAAATCGTAATAATTTAAGTCCCGATTTTATCTCATCTCACGGACATACAGTTTTTCATCAGCCTGAAAATAACTTTACATTCCAGTGTGGTAGCGGAGCAGCTATATCGGCAGAGACATTATTACCGGTTGTTTGTGATTTCAGAAGTATGGATGTTGCACTTGGCGGACAAGGTGCACCGCTGGTACCTATAGGCGATGAATTGCTTTTTAATGATTTTGACTTTTGCCTGAACCTCGGCGGTTTTGCAAATATATCCTATAATAATAAAAAAAAGAGAATAGCTTTTGATGTTTGCCCTGTAAACATAGTTCTTAATCACCTTGCTGAACTTTTGGGAATGAAGTTTGACCCGAAAGGCGACTATGCAAGGAAAGGCAGCATAAATACAGAATTACTTGAAAATTTAAATAATCTGAGTTTTTATAACCTCATCAAACCTAAATCCCTGGGGTTTGAATGGGTTAAAGCATGTTTTTTGCCTCTGATTTATAATAGTGAAATAAATATTGAAGATAAACTCCGGACTGTCACCGAACATATTGCAATTCAAATCAGCAGAATTATAAACAACCATACGGGTAAAAAAGCTCTTATTACCGGAGGTGGTGTCCATAATTCATTTTTAATTGAATGTATTGCATCTAAAACAAGTACCCAATTAATAATTCCCGATAAATTAATGATCGATTACAAAGAAGCATTAATATTTGCATTTTTAGGAGTATTGAGAATGTGTAAATCCTTCAATACACTGAAATCAGTTACCGGAGCTAACATAGACTCTGTAGGTGGTGCAGTTTATTACCCAAATCCTGAAAATTAATATTCTCCTCACAAGACAGCAACTTTAAAAAGAAAATAATTTAGAAAAATTATAAAAAATACGGCAACCTTTTTAACAACCTGTTGTCTTTAGGTAAAAATTACTATATAGAAGCAAATTTAGTTCAGTCATTATAATATAAAGTGCTTGTAATCAAACATAATGTATAACGAAGAACAAATTATAAAAGATTGTATTCAGAATAAAGCTGAAGCACAATTTAAATTATACAAACATTATGCATCAAAAATGTATGGTATTTGTTTGAGATTTGCTAAAATTAGTAATGAAGGAGATGATATATTACAGGAAGCTTTTATTAAGGTCTTTGAAAATCTTAAAAATTTCAGAAATGAAGGATCGTTCGAGGGTTGGATTAAAAGAATTGTTGTAAATACTGCGATAAACTATGTAAAGAAAAACGCCATTTATTATCAGGACGAAAATATTGATAACATCGGCGAAATTGAAATAGAAGAAAATGAAGCAGTATCAAATATATCCCAAAACGAACTTATTAATTTGATTCAACAATTACCTGACGGTAAAAGAATTGTTTTCAACCTTTATGAAATAGAAGGTTATTCTCATAAACAAATAGCTGAAACTCTCAATATCTCTGAAAACACATCAAAATCTCAGCTTGCTAAAGCAAAGATCATTCTCAGAGATAAAATTGAAAAAATTAATAATAAAACTAAAGAATTAATAATTGACAAATAGATTATTACATTAATACCTATATAAATGGAAAAATATAAAAAACAGGAAATCGGTGATTTCTTCAATGCTAAAACAAAAGACTTTGAAAAAAGTCCTCCGGACTTTGTCTGGGAAAATATAAAAAATACACTGCAAAAGCAATCTGTAGCTCAAACTACAACTGCAACAAAATCATCTTTGAATAATAAAATAATTTTGTCTGTTGTCCTTGGTATGCTTGCTCTTGCTGGTGGATTGTTGTATTATGTATTTAATAATAAAACATCTTCTACAGGTAATATTTCCAAACCAGATAATACAGCAAACCGTGAAGTCATAGAAAAAACAATTACAAATACTCAAACAGCAGGTACTTCAAAATCTTCTGTAGTTGTAAACTCTCAAAATGGAAAAGCTGCAAAATCTGAAGAAAAGAATGCAGATAACTCTTTTAGTTCTTCCACCAACATTCCAACTGCTTCAAAGAGTATTAATTCAGAAGCTATAACCCCGCGCAACGCAGCATCAAAAGAAAATGAAAAGAAAGAAATAACAAAAGATATTGTTAAAGAAAAGCCTGAAGGACAAAATGTGGAAGAAATAGTTTTCAAAATCGGGAAAAACAGCAAAAAACAATATTTTCTTAATATTTCCAAAATCCATGATATCAAATCTCTTATCATTAATGATATAAATGGAAAGGAAGTTTTAAAAATGAAACCATCTTCCAATTTTGCTGACTTTATGCCAATAAATATAAGCAATATGACTGTAGGCTCATATTCAATGATAATAGAAACCAAAACCGGTATTGTAAAAAAGAAATTTACCTTAACTGAATAAAAAAACTATATTTAAAAGAATTTCAATTTAAAAAGAAAGAATTAGGATTATGAATGACTATAATACTTCTAATATTAAATTCCTCCACCTGACTGATTCAGATTTATGTGTGGAAAGCAGAAATAAATCATTTGAACAAATAACAATAAAGGACTTTAATTTTAATATTAGTGATGCATCTAAAGCTCTTTGTGTCTTCTTTGTCGATACGCGTCAGAAAAAGTTTTCATGGAAACAGCTTCTCAGACTTTCAGTGACAACAGAAAACAGAGTTAAACAACTTGTCCTTTAAAATTGTTTATTCACACGAGGGAATCATTGTTTTTTTGCCTTTTTTATGTTTTAAACAAATATTATCGTTGAAAACATCAAAAATTATAATCTCATCAAAATACATTTCTTCCATATTTTCATGATTATTAAGAATAAATTTTATATTCGATAGTTTAATGGATATTGAAAATGCCTTAATATTATTCCTGGTTACTCTCTTTTTATCCGTCAAAACAGTTAATTTTCCATCCACAGCTTCATAAACAGTAGAATCATTTTTGAATGAGTTCCGGTCTGAATTAATTTTACAACATAGGCATTCATTTATTGACTCAATATCTGCAATATAAATTCTTATACTCTTGCATCCCGGATGAATACCATACTCATTACATTTTGTTGTCAGATATATGCTATCAGGATTAAGAGTTACTATGACATACTTCTTATCAAATAATTGTTGATAAACCGTTACATTTCCACATGCACCATTAATATAATTTCCTTTCAATTGTCCGCTTGAAATGCAATTTTGTTTTGAACTGTCAATTTTTTCTTCCCTGATTTCAATTTTTCTCTCTTTCTCTGTTTTAATTAAAGTTTCGGCTTTGGCTGACTTTTCAGATTTCTCTTTTTTAAATAATTTATTATCTTTTATATTTTCTCTGATTGCATTAATATTTATGCCGATACCTATCGATGGACTTATCCTGATTCGCTGGTCCCTTGAATAAGGTGTATTTTTTAACCATGGTAATAAAAATGCAGGAACCAGATGTATTCCGAAATCCATAAAAAATAATCTTTGATAATATTCTAATCCACCTGATAATGCATACCCATATATATTGGGATTATAGTCTTTTATATTTGCGGCAGAATTACTGTAATAATTATTCAGCCAACCCATATATAAACCTGCTTTGGGTCTTAAATTTTTCCTGGCATTTCCAAAGAAATATTCAATCCCCATTCCAAAATTTACAGAACTTTTAATAGTATATAGAGAATCAGCCTTTTGAGATGGAGTATATCCAAGCGCTATATACGCACCTATATTTTTAAGCCCTGATTCAAAATTTAGTCCATAACCGCCATAAGGTTTTCCATAACCGGCTTTTGTGACAAAAAAAAACTTATTTCTTTCACCTTGTTGTTGTGCTGCAACATAGAGAAAAAGAAATAAGCTTATAAATAATAGGAAAATCTTCTTTGGTTTGTATTTATTGATATAATCAGAAGAAATTTCCAAAATTAATATTGATCTAATAATTAAAACGGAAGATCATCTTCCGGTTGTGGTGCAACCGTAGAAGAATCTGTATCATAAGATACATCACTATCAGGTACAAATCCATCATTCGAAACTCCCTCAATTCGGTATGCTCTTAAATCAGTATACCATCTTTCATTATATTCTCTTGATTCAGGAGAAAATGTAACTTTAACATTACTTCCCGGAGTCAGTTTTTTCACTATCTCTGCTTTATCTCCCCATGAAGAAAAACATATTTTTTTTGGATAATCTCCTTCTGTTTCTATAACAAAATCCTGTTTTACCCAAACTCCGTTTCTCCCCTGACCTGTCTGTTCAGGTAATATCTTTATTACCTTGCCTTCTATTTCTAAACTCATAACCTTTATATACTTAAAAAATTTATAACACTTACAAAAGTATAAAAAAAAATCACATCTGAATAAAATTGTTTTAATGAAATAACAAAACTTATTTTAAAAATTTGTAAAATCTAATCTATACATTTAATAAAATTTATGTAGGTTTGTAAACTGATTTATTATCGTTTGTAATTAATATCATGACTGTAAAGAAAAAACAGAAAAATATTCCACAGGTTAAGGGTACTAAACCATCACAAAATCAAATTAAAATTAAAGAACCTAAAAATATTAATAAAATATTAGCAGGTATAATATTCATTTTTGCATTCGCCTTATATGCCAATTCTTTATGGAATAATTATGCATTTGATGATGATGTAATATGCCTGAAAAACAAATATGTTCAGAATAAGTTAGGCAATGTAAAAGAGATTTTCACAAAAGGTTTCACCTATGCATTCGATGGTAATAACACCGGCAGTTACCGTCCCATGACTTTGTTAAGTACTGCTCTGGAAGTTAACTTTTATGGAAATAAACCCCACAGACACCATTTCATTAATGTTCTGTTATTTTCGATTACTTGTGTTGTTCTTTTCCTTCTTCTGAGAAAACTATTCAGTAATTATAATTACATTCTTCCACTGTTAATTACATTGATCTATATAGCTCACCCAATACATACAGAAGTAGTTGCCAATATAAAAAGCAGGGATGAAATATTATGCTTTATGTTTTTTATCTTCAGTTTATATCTTATAATGGACTACGTTCAAAACAACAGAATGATATCTCTGATTGGTAGCTGCGTTATGTATCTTCTTTCTTTATTATCAAAAGAAAATGCATTTACATTTTTCCTTATTTATCCTCTTGTAATTTACTATTTTACAAAAGCTCCGTTAAAAAAAGTTCTTACTATATCAATCCCTTTTATTATAGTTCTTTTGATATATTTCATGATGAGAAGATCAGCACTTGATGTAATGTTTTTCAAAACAAAAATAGATGTCATTAACAACTCGCTTATGGCAGCTCAGAACAGTTCGGACAGACTGGCAACAGCATTTTCAATGCTGGGTAAGTATTTTATGCTTTTATTGTTCCCTGTCACTTTATCGTGCGATTATTCATATAATTCCAACCCTATAATTACATGGGCTAATATCAGAGCAATTCTTCCATTTCTGGTTTATGCAGGTTCATTAGTTTATGCAATTATCACATTTAAAAAGAAAAACTATTATTCTTTTGCTATCCTTTTCTTCATGATTACAATTGCAACTGTAGCAAATATTTTTGAGATAATAGGATCTTCTATGGCCGAAAGGTTCTTATTTACCCCATCACTGGGATTTTGCATCATTCTTGGACTTGCTTTGGTTAAACTATTCAGAATAGATATCACCGGTAATAAAAGAGGCTCCGGATTTACCATGCTGTCAATTCTCATGATAATTGTTCTTTCAGCTTACTCTTTTAAAACTATTTCAAGAAATACGGACTGGAAAGACAACGATCATCTGTTTTTTGCCGATGTTAAGAATTCTCCAAACAGCTTCAGAATGCATAATGCAGTTGCAAGTACTGTAAGAGTAAGGGGCGAAAACGAAAAAGAACCTGTTAAAAAGAAAGAACTGATTACAAATGCTATTGATGAATATAATAAAAGTCTCTCTATCCTTCCACAACAATCTGAAAGTTGGTATAATATAGGTGTCTGCTATTACACTATAAATGATATTCCAAATGCAATCAATTCTTATAACCGTTGCATTGAAGTTGATTCAAATTATAAAGCAGCTTATAATAACATGGGTGTAATTTATTTTTCTAAGACAGACTATGATAAAGCATATTATTATTTTAATAAAGCTGTAATTCTGGATCCTAATTTTGCAGACGGAATTGCAAATATCGGTGCTGTTTTTCATAATAAAGGTAAATATGATGAAGCTATTAAATATTATGAAAAAGCTCTTGAACTTGTTCCCAACAACCCTAATGTATTTAATAATCTTATTAGAATATACGAATTCAGAAAAGATACTGCCAAAGCAAACTTCTATAAAAGGAAAATGGGCAAAATATAAATTAAACTGATACAAAAAAAAGATTCCAACTTTGTTGAGCCGGAATCTTTAATATAAAAAAAGTAAAATTAAACCCCGATATAAATCAGAAGATTAACCTGCAAAATGTTTCTTAATAATCTCTGAAATAGTTTTATTATCAGCCTTACCAGCCAATTTAGATGCTGCAAGGCCCATAATTTTACCCATATCTTTAATTGAAGTAGCACCTATCTGCTTGATCAATCCAACTACTATATCATTAATCTCCTGTTCACTTAATTGTGCAGGCAGGTATTGTTCAATTACTGAAGCCTGGAAAGATTCTGTTTCATAAAGATCTGTTCTATTCTGTGATTTATATATCTCCGCAGATTCTCTTCTCTGTTTTACAAGTTTTTGAAGTAATTTGACTTCAGCTTCCTGTGGTAATTCTTCCAAACCTTGTTTTTCAGTTTTTGCAAGAAGAATAGCTGACTTTATTGCTCTTAGAGCTTCAAGTTTTTCTTTTTCTTTTGCAAGCATTGCAGATTTAATATCTGTATTTATTTTTTCTTCTAAACTCACTGTATATATGTTTTTAAGTTATTTAACTTTAATAATTCTTTAAAATTAATTAGTCTACCTTATCATGTAAGAAAGAGTTGTTTTCTCTGAGTTGTACATTTCCTTCATTATCTGAAGATAATGTATAACGTGATACTTCTTTATCTGAAGAATGAATTTTATCTTTTATCTCTACACCGTTTCTGAGATAAGCAGGAATCTTTTCAAGATTTTCTATATCATCATTGTAATTATGTGAATTTGGATCACTACTAATTCCTAAAGACTGCTTTTGAAGCTCTTTCATCCTTTCTCTTGTTCTTTCTTTTACAAGCTTCGAACCTAGATTATTTAAAGAAGTCGTATTACCAGATATCTGTTTATCTTCATTTTGAATATTTAATGACTTATCAGTTACTTGTGGTTGTTTTTCAAGTATCTGAGTAGAATTATTTACAGAAAATTCTTTAATTACAGTTGGTACTTGTTTTGGAGTTTCTTTTGGTTCTTCTATAACAGATGATGATTCTTTTATACATATTTCATCTGCTGTTTTAATATCAGACATTACAGCAGGTTCTGCAATTGGTTCAATATTTAATGATTCAATTATAGTTTTTGGTTCCTGATCTACAGGCGATATTTTAATATGAAAATCTTCTTTGGCAGGAACTTCTGAAACAGGTTCCTGCTGAACAATTGGTTGTGGTTGCGGCTTTTCAACTTCAGCTTTTACTTTATTATCTTCAAGAGGTAAAACAACCTTAACAGGCTTAGATTCAATTCCAACATCAGGAGTTGATTCAAAGTTAGTTGCAACTACTGTTACGGCAACTTTTGAACCAAGCTTATTATCCTGTACTACGCCCATGATTATATCTGCGGTATTTCCTGCTTGTTCCTGAATGTATTCATTGATTTCGCTCATTTCATCCATGGTAATAATTGCATCCTCACCACTGGATATATTAACAAGAACTTTGGAAGCGCCTTTAATTTGATTATAATTTAATAATGGTGAAGCTATTGCCAGAGTTACAGCTTTGATTGCTTTATTTTCTCCTTCAGCTTCAGCAGATCCCATTATTGCAATTCCTCCATTGGACATTACTGATTTAACATCCTCAAAATCCACATTGATCATTCCATGAATCGTAATTATTTCAGCAATTCCTTTTGCGGCAGTAGTAAGTACATTATCTGCCTTACTGAATGCTTCAACAAATGACAGATTTCCATAAAGTTCTCTTATTTTATCATTGTTTATTATAATGATAGTATCAACATATTGTTTAAGCTCATTGATACCTGCTTCTGCCTGAATTCTCTTTTTTCTGCCTTCAAAACCAAAAGGGATTGTAACAATCCCGACAGTAAGTATATCAAGTTCCTTTGCGATCTGTGCTATCACCGGCGCTGCTCCGGTGCCTGTACCGCCACCCATACCGGCAGTTATAAATAACATTCTGGTGCTTACATTAAGAAAATCCTTGATTTCATCTATACTTTCTATTGCAGCATTTTTACCTACTTCTGCATTTGCTCCAGCTCCTCTTCCCAGGGTAAGATTTCTGCCAATTTGTATTTTATAAGGGACAGGGCTGTTCTCGAGTGCCTGCAAATCAGTATTGCAGATTACGAAATCTACTCCGGAGATTCCCTGTTTATACATAAAATTAACGGCATTGCTACCGCCACCACCAACCCCCATAACTTTTATTATTGAGGAATTTTCTTTGGGCGTTTCAAATTTTAATATTTCCATATTAATCTTCTTTTTTGGGTTTAAATTACTTTTTTTATATTTTTATTATTTATCAATTATATTCTATTGTTATTGAATTCCTTCAAATATCTTTTTAATTTTATCAAAGAAACTTTCTTTGGGTTGTTTTGGTTCAACGTGTTGTGGCGGCTCATGAGCGGATACATCAGAATGTTCTGCTTCTCCTTCTGTTTCAAACTGTTTTGCAGTTTCAGATTCTGATAAATATAATTCTTCTTTTTCTTTTAATGATTCAAAGCCTTTTATTACCAGACCTATACCTGTTGAATATATTGGACTGGATATTTCATCCGGAACGGTACTTGATAAATGTTCATTGGGATATCCAATTCTTGTTTCCATTCCTGTAACATATTCTGTAAGTTGTGCAATATGTTTTAACTGTGCACCTCCTCCGGTAAGTACAATTCCGGCAATCAGCTTCTTTTCAAAACCTGAACTCTTGATTTCATAATGTACAAATTCAAGTATTTCCTGCATTCTTGCCTGAATAATATTGGCAAGATTACGTAATGATATTTCCTTAGGGTCCCTGCCTCTTAAGCCTGGTATTGAAACTATTTCTTCATCTTTATTTTCACTTGCCAGTGCTGAACCAAATTTTACTTTAAGAACTTCTGCCTGATTTTTAATTATTGAACATCCCGCTTTTATATCATCTGTAATTACATTACCTCCAAAAGGTATAACTGCTGTATGTCTGATGATTCCTTCATGGAATATTGCAATATCTGTCGTCCCTCCGCCAATATCTACGAGCACTACTCCTGCTTCTTTTTCTTCATCACTCAATACAGCATCAGCAGATGCAAGGGGTTCAAGTACTATATCTGATAGTCGAAGTCCCGCCCTTTCTACGCACCTGTATAAGTTGCTTGCAGCAGCTACCTGACCGGTTATTATATGAAAATTTGCAGCAAGACAACTTCCGAACATCCCTATTGGATCTTTTATTCCATATTCTTTATCTACAATATATTCCTGAGGTAAAATCTGTATTATTTCTTCTCCTGGTGGTAAGGCTATTTTTCTTACATTATCAAAAAGCCTGTCGATATCTTTCTGGGAAATTTCTTCCTGAATTTTATCTCTCATAATATTTTGATTATGTTGCAAGCTTTTTATATGTTGCCCCGCAATACCGACATTCACAACTTTTATCTCTACCGAAGACTTAATTTCTGCTTCTTCTACGGCTTTCCTTATTGAATTTACAGTTTTATCAATATTTGAAACCATCCCTCGCATTACCCCTACCGATTCTGTCTTGCCAATTCCCAGAATTTCTATTTTCCCAAACTCGTTTTTACGCCCAACAATAGCAGCAATCTTGGTAGTACCAACATCTAAACCTACAATGATTTGCGAATTTGCCATATTACTAATTTATTTAATTTTTTGAACAAACTACCTGATTTTTATATTTTAAATTTATTGTTTTATATATATCCCAGCCAATATAATTTAAACCCTTGAGATAAAATACCATCAGCTTATTAAATTTATCTTTCATATCTTCAATATCACCCAATATAATTTCATGTTCACCTGTTTTGGGAACTAATTCTATCTCAGTATTTTCATTGACATAAATCTGGTCAATTTGTGAGTTCCAAAATTCACTATTTCTGATAAACTTTGCAAGCAAAAACAGGTCAGAAATCAGGGTTTTATTAACAATTGAGTCACCTTTATTGTTGAAAAGTACTTTATAAGACGAGTAAGGCTGTGAAATATACCCATTAGCAACAAGAACTCGTGCTGAATACTTTTCAGAAACTGGCATTAACCCACCTTTTTCATCGATATAATAACTTTCATTTCGCTTATTCATAATTCTTAGTATCGGTACTCTTTGACGTACTTTAATTTTTATAGTTCCATCCAACTTACTATAAACTTCTGCCTTGTCAACTGAAGGATCATTATTTATCGTTTTCTCAATTTGATTAAGATTAATTTTATACAGGGGTTTTCCAATTACATCATTTCCGGTTTCACTTAGTATTCTTTTAATATCATTTTCATCAATAAAATAATTTTTCCCATTCACTGTATCTATGTTTATTATAAGATTTTTGCAGATTGTTTTTCTACTTAAACCATAAACAAATACAGCTACAACTATCAGAATGATAATAAGAATAAACCAGGATATTATTTTTCTCATTTTACTCATTTACAATATATATTCTGTTAGTTTATTTTTTAAAGGTAATACCAGTTTATCAATATCACCTGCTCCTATAGTCAAAAGAATATCAAATTTATGATTTTTAATATTATCTAATAATTCTTCTTTACTATATATCACTTTATTATTTATTTTGACCTTATCAAGAAGATATTTTGAATCTATTCCAGGTATAGGTAATTCTCTTGCAGGATAAATATCAAGAAGAATCAGTTCATCAAGCAGGCTTAAGCTTTCAGCAAATTCATCTGCAAAATCCCTGGTCCTTGAATATAGATGTGGTTGAAATATACCTGTTAGAGATTTTTCCGGATAAAGATCTCTTATAGAATTTATTGTAGCTCTTATTTCTGAAGGATGATGTGCATAATCATCTATGAAAATTAAATTTTCTTTTCTTATAATATATTCAAATCTTCTCTTTACTCCTTTATATTCTGATAAAGCAGCTTTTATTTTTTCAGCTTCAACCCCAAGCTGCTGAGTTATTGCTATTGCAACAGTTGCATTCTCTATATTATGAAGACCATGTACCGATAGATTAATATCTTTTATAGATTGATTTCCAAGAAAATCAAATTTATAACCATTCTGTGTTTTATTTATATTTGTGGCTATAAAATCAGCATCCTCAATATTTTCATGTATCGGACTTGCTGTGAAAAGATTCTTTTTATCAATGGAATAAGTAAATAGAGATACTCCTGTTTCCCTCATTGAATAAAGAGCAGATATTGGACCTATATTTAATTTTTTGTTAATAAATATCCTACCGTTTTGTTTCAACTTACCTGCAAATTTCACAAAATTCTGTTCCAGAGTCTCTTTATTCCTATATATATCAAGATGATCCGCATCCATTGATGTTATTACAGCAATATCAGGATTCAAAGTCAGAAATGACCTGTCATATTCATCAGCTTCAACAACTACCAATGCAGCTTCATTCTTCTCGGGTATAATTATATTTTTATTATAATTTGCACTGATACCTCCCATAAAAGCAAGAATGTCAAATCCCGAATCTTTCAATATATGGGCTATCATCGTTGTAACTGTTGTTTTTCCATGAGTACCGGCAACTGCAACGGTAAACAGTTCTTCAGTTATAATACCAAGCGCCTCTGATCTTTTGATCATTGGTAATTTACTGTTTTTAAAAAAATTATATATTTTCTTATCTGATTCAATAACCGCAGGAGTGTATATTACAAGGTCTATGTTCTCCGGAAAAGAAGATTCATCAAAAGAATACATTACCTCAATACCTTCGGATTCAAGTTCATTTGTTAAAGATGTTTCGGTTTTATCATACCCTGAAACTTTTTTATTCATTGACTTGAAATATCTTGCTAGTGCACTCATACCGATTCCACCGATTCCAATAAAAAAGATTTTATTTAATTGTTTCAGTCCTATCATATATTAACCAATTTAAATATTTCTTCAGCAATAATATCTGCTGAATTTGAAACAGAAAAATCTCCAATATTTGAACTTAAACAATTCATCTTTTCTTTATCATTAATAAGTTCTATGGATGTTCTTACAAGATCCTTATTTGCATCTGAGTCCTTTACTAGTATTGCAGCATTTTTGTCCGAAAGAGCAAGAGCATTTTTAGTCTGGTGATCTTCCGCCACATTTGGTGAAGGAACAAGAATTACCGGTTTTTTCAAAAGACTTATCTCTGAAATTGCAATTGCTCCTGCTCTTGATATCACTATATCTGCAGCTGCATATGCAAGATCCATTGAAGTAATAAAATCATATACTCTTATTCCTCTGTCTTTATATTGTTCAGCAACTTTTAAAGCATTTGGAAAATAATATTTCCCTGTTTGCCATATCAGCTGAATATCATTATTTGCATATGATTCTATACTATTTTTTATGCTTTCATTTATTGTCCTTGCACCAAGACTTCCTCCTACTACAAGAATAGTTTTTTTGTCAGGATTAAGATTGAAAAAGCTGAAGGCCTGCTCTCTTTTCCCTGAAATATCAAGCAATTCCTGTCTTACAGGATTACCTGTTATTATAATCTTCGAAACCGGAAAGAATTTGTTCATATTTTCATATGCAACACAGATTTTACTTACTTTACCTGCAAGTATTTTATTTGTTATCCCTGGAAATGAGTTCTGTTCCTGAATTAATGATGGTATTCCTTTAAGGTGTGCAGCATATAAAAGTGGTCCGCTGGCATATCCTCCAACACCTATTACAGCATCAGGTTTAAAACGTTTTATTATAACAAGTGATTTTAAAACACTCGTTATAACCTTAAATGGAAACATTAAATTCTTTAATGATAATTTACGTTCCAGTCCACTTATCCATAATCCGGTAATTTCATAACCTGCAGCCGGAACCTTCTGCATTTCCATTCTGTCTTTCGAACCGACAAACAGAATTTCTGCTGTATTATATTTTGATTTGATTGCATTAGCAATTGCAATAGCAGGGAAAATATGTCCCCCCGTACCACCACCACTTATTATAAATTTATAAATTCTATCCTTCTGCATTTGTCGCTCCCTCCTGACTTATATTTTTACTAACACTAAGTATAATCCCAAGTGCTATACTTGAAAACCATATTGATGTTCCCCCCATACTGACAAATGGTAAGGGCTGACCGGTAACAGGTAATAAATTTACCGCTACTGCCATATTTATTAAAGCCTGAAAGACTAAACTGAAACTCAAACCGAAAGCAAGAAATGCACCAAAAGTTCCGGGACTATTGGTAACTATTTTTATTGCACGGAACATAAGTATCATATATAAAGCAAGAATAACAAAACCTCCTATAATACCATATTCCTCAATTATTATTGCATAAATAAAATCAGAATATGGATGAGGCAGGAAATTCCTCTGAACACTGTTTCCCGGTCCTTTGCCTAACACACCTCCTGTCGCTATTGCAATTTTAGCCTGCATAACCTGATAGTTCTCATCATTTATTTTGAGATCTCCATTCTTGATTTTATCATCTACAAGGGAATCAGGTTTCTGTTTCATTGATTCTGCATATACTTCAATTCTGTGTTTCCATGTTTCAAGACGTACTTTGTGACCTGAATAATTAATCAAAATTGCTATAAATATTGTAAGTAAAACAATTACAGTTCCAATTAGAGCAAGAATATATTTAATACTTACACGACCAACAAAAATCAAAACTATGTTTGTAACAAAAAGTATTGCTGCTGTCGAAAAGTTTGCGGGAAGTATCAACCCACATATAATTACTATCGGAACTATTATCGGAATGAAAGCTTGCTTGAAATCTTTAATATTATCCTGCTTTTTTGCTAAAATACGGGCAATAAATAATATCAAAGCAAGTTTTGCAAAGTCTGACGTTTGGAATGAAAGATTTATTCCCGGCAACGTGAGCCATCGGCTTGCTTCATTCAGACTGGTCCCCATTCTCATAGTTACCAGTAATAGCGGGACTGTTATCACCATTGCAATTATTGAAATCCCCGAATAATATTTATATGACAAAAGATGAGTAGCATACATCAGCCCAAACCCAAACAGCACAATAAACAAGTGTTTGATAAGATAATATTCTGTATTACCTGAATGATATCTATATGACAAACTCCCTGTAGAGCTATAAACGGCAAGTATTGAAACTATGGAAAGTAACAGAACCACTGTCCATATTATCTTATCACCTTTTATATTATTTAACAATTTCACCATTATATATTCTTTTCAACTCATAACTAAAAACTCATAACTCCTTAACTGCTTTCTTAAACTGACGTCCTCTGTCTTCATAACTTTCAAATAAATCAAAACTGGGACATGCAGGTGATAATATTACTGTATATCCCGGTTTACTTAATTGAAAAGCTAATCTTACTGCATCAGTAGCATTTGTTGTATCAACAATTTTTTTAACCATTCCTGCAAAACTCTTATGTAACCTTGAGTTTTCCTTACCTAAACAAATTATTGCATCTACCTTATCCTTTACTATCTCTTTCAAAATATAATAATCATTCCCATTATCTACTCCACCGGCAATCCATATTAAAGGTCTATCCATTTTCTCCAAAGCTATCCATGTAGATGTAACATTTGTAGATCGCGAATCATTTATAAATTCAACATCTCTTACCTTACCAACATATTCAAGTCTGTGTTCAGATTCATTGCAATCAAAAAGACTTCTTTTAATACCATCTTTCCTCAATCCTGTAAGTTTAGCACCCAATGATGCAATGTAATTATCTTCTTTTTCTTTCTTATTTATTATATCTTGTATAAGCATATATGTAAATTTATTTTATTATCTTAGTTTTAATGTAACAATTGAAAATACTGCCAGAATTAATCCTACTATCCAGAATCTGAGTACTATCTTTGACTCATGATAACCGGATTTCTGGAAATGATGATGTAAAGGGGCCATCTTAAATATCCTTCTGCCATCACCGAATTTTCTTTTTGTGTATTTGAAATATGATACCTGCATTATTACAGATAAGTTTTCAACAAGAAATATTCCACATATGATCGGTATCAGCAACTCTTTCCTTATCATTATTGCAAAAACTGCTATTATTCCTCCCAAAGCAAGACTTCCTGTATCGCCCATAAATACCTGGGCAGGATAAGCATTATACCATAGAAATCCTATACAAGCTCCTACAAATGATCCTATGAAAATTGCAAGCTCTCCTGAATTCGGAATATACATTATATTAAGATAATTTGCAAATATTGTATTCCCCGATACATATGCAAGCACTCCCAAGGTCGCACCTATGATCGCTGATGTTCCGGTAGCCAAACCATCCAGACCATCAGTCATATTTGCACCGTTAGATACGGCAGTTATAATAAGTATCACAATAGGAATAAAAACCAGAAAAGCCCACTTCTTATACCCATCACCAATAAAAGCAAGAAGTATTGAATAATCAAATTCATTATTCTTAACAAATGGGATAGTCGTTTTTGTAGACTTTATTGATGTCGGGGCATATATTCTCGGACTTTTATTGTAACTTTCTACTCTGAATATATTTTCATCAGCAGTGACGGAAACATTCGAACCTTGTGTTGCTTTTTCTTTTATAACAACATCTTTATTGAAATAGAGTGTCAGACCTACTATAAGTCCCAAAATAATTTGACCGAGAATTTTAAACCTACCGGCAAGCCCTTCTTTATTTTTCTTAAAAACTTTAATATAATCATCGATATACCCTATTAATCCGAGCCATATAGTCGAAACAAGCATAAGAATGACATATATATTATCAAGCTTTGCAAAAAGTAGTGTAGGAACAAGTATGGATGCCAGTATAATCAATCCTCCCATAGTAGGTGTTCCCTGTTTCTGTATTTGCCCCTCCAGTCCTAAATCACGCACAATTTCTCCGACTTGTTTCAATTGAAGATAATTTATTATCCTTTTGCCAATAAACATTGAAATAAGTAAAGAAAAAATAACAGCCATTGAAGCACGGAAAGATATATATTGAAATACTCCTGTTCCAGGGACGTTTAAGCTATGTAAAAATTTAAAAACCGGATATAACATTTTAATTTCTCAATTTTAATAATTCCTTAACTATCTGCTTATCATCAAATGGAGTCCTCACTCCTTTAATTTCCTGATATTTTTCATGGCCCTTACCTGCAATCAGTATAATATCACTCTTTGCAGCCAATGCACATGCAGTTCTGATTGCTTCTTTTCGATTTGTAATTTTTAATACTTTTAAAGTACTGTTTTCATCTATTCCTGCATACATATCTTCTATTATTTCTTCAGGATTTTCATTACGTGGATTGTCTGAAGTTAATATAACTTTATCACTCATCATTACAGAAATCTGTGCCATTTCCGGTCGTTTGGTTTTGTCACGATTACCGCCGCAACCAACAACTGTTATTATTTTCTGACTTGGTTTCTTTATTGAAGCAATAGTGGCTAAAACATTTTTAAGCGCATCTGGTGTATGTGCATAATCTACTATTGCCGTTATATCATTTATTCCTTTAATATAGTCAAATCTTCCTTCAACCGGACTCAAATCACTAAGTTCTTTTAATACCAAAGCTGAATCTTCACCCAAAAGACATGCTGTAGCATAAACTGAAAGCAGGTTGTATGCATTAAATTTGCCTACAAGTCTGGAATAAAAATCATTCCCGTTGAAATTAAGCTGAAGCCCGGAAAATTCGTTTTCAATAATCTTTCCTTTAAAATCCGCAAGTGTTTGAAGACTGTATGTCTTTTTGATTGCAGATGTATTCTGTAACATAATATTTCCATTGGGGTCATCAACATTTGTCAATGCAAATGCTTCAGAAGGAAGCTCATCAAAAAACATCTTTTTAGCTCTGATATATTCTTTGAATGTCTTATGATAATCCAGATGATCATGTGTGATATTTGTAAATACTCCTCCCGTAAATCTTATTCCTTTAATTCTGTTTTGCACAATTGCATGTGAACTTACTTCCATAAATACATATTTACACCCATCATTTACCATTTCACTAAACAATCTGTTAAGTTGAATTGCATCAGGAGTTGTATGTGTTGCTGCTACTTCCCTGTCATTTATTATATTCCTGACTGTAGAAAAAAGCCCTGCTTTATATCCTAATTTACGGAATAAAGAATATAATAAAGTTGCTGTTGTAGTCTTCCCGTTTGTTCCTGTAATACCTATTATTTTAAGTTTTTCAGTAGGATTGTCATAATAATTTGATGATATTATTGCTAAAGCTATTTCAGTATTCTCTACTACTACCCATACAGGACTTAAGGAATCCGTCAGGCTTTTTTGCTTCAATTCATCAGGTATTCTTTCGCAAACTATTGCAATAACGCCTTTTTCAATTGCTTGCGGTATAAAATCATGACCGTCTACCTGTGTGCCTTTCACAGCAATAAACAGTGAACCGGATTCTGCTTTACGCGTATCAAAACAAACAGAATCAATAGTAATATCTGATGATCCTTTTATTTCAACAATTTTTACCCGGTCTAATATGTCATTTAATTTTTTCAATTTCAATTAACTTAGTTCTATATGTATTTTACTTCCTTTACTAAATCTGCTTCCAGGATTTATCGATTGTCTTATTACGGTTCCCTTACCTGAAACTGTAACATTCAATCCTGCATTTTCAAGAAAATAAACCGCATCCTTTAACCCAAATCCTTTAATATTCGGCATAATTCTTTTCTTAAGCTGATCCTGGATATTTGATGTATATACATTATTTGCCAGATAATTAACAAGCGTTGAATCTGACCTGCTGTTATTGTTAAGTGTCTTAAGATTCAATACCTGATACAGCTTCATTATCTCATTAGCACAACCTTTTTTAGAAACAGGTATTCTTGCATCATTGGATCTTGTCAGTGTTATATAATTTCTTATATCAAGCCTTGTGGCATATACTTTATCGGCTATTTCCTTGAATACCGGACCTGCAATTATGGATCCGTAATACTCTCCCTTCGATGGAGCATTTATTACAACAATACATGTATACTTTGGATTATCAGCAGGAAAATACCCAACAAAAGAGGCTTTATATACTTTCTGATATCCTCCGTTCTGATATGTTTGTGCTGTTCCGGTTTTTCCGGCTATTTTATATATTGTGTTTTTAAGACTTCTTGCTGTTCCTTCTTCAACAACTCCTTCCAGCATTTCTTTAACCTTCTTTAATGTTTCCTGTGAACATATTGACTCATTAATTACATTTGCTCCAAAACTCTTTACAACTTTTCCGGTTTCCCGAATTTCTTTAATAAATAATGGCTTAACCATTTTACCGTTGTTTGCAATTGCATTATAGAAAGTCAACGTTTGCAGAGGGCTCATTTTAACTTCATATCCTATTGACATCCAAGGAAGCGAAAGGTTTGACCATGATTTGTCTTTTGTATTCTTAATATATGGTTTTCCTTCCCCTGAAATATCCAGATTTAAAGGTTCATTGATTTTCATTTTATAGATCTTGTCTATAAACCTTTGCGGATCTTTGTTATAATTTCTATAAATTAGTTTTGAAATACCAACATTTGATGATTCCTCAAAAGCGACTTTTGCCGATACTATTTTGTCAACAGGATGAGAATCCTCCATATCTTTACCTGAATATGTTGTCTTGCCAATTCTTACACTATCATCTAATTTAACCATTCCATCATCAATTGCTGCTACCATTGAGATAAGTTTAAATGTTGAACCGGGTTCTGAACTTTCTCCGATTGCATAATTGAATGTTTCGGTATAAACTCCTTCATCTATTCTCTTCAGATTTGCTATTGCCTTGATATAACCTGTCTGTACTTCCATTAGAATAGCACAACCATGATCGGCATCATGTTCAATCAATTTCTTTCTTAATGCATTCTGTGCTACATCCTGCAAATTGACATCAATAGTTGTGATTATATCACTACCGTTTTTAGGCTCAACTTCATTTTCATCATTTACAGGCTTCCAAACATTAAGTGCTATTCTCTGCATCAATCTCTTACCACTTACCCCCTGAAGATCACTGTCATAAGCACCTTCTATTCCAACATTATAATTCTGAATTGCATAACCTATTGTCCTTTCAGCAATTTTACCGTATGGCTTTATCCTTTTGTATTTCTGAATTGCTATAAGTCCTCCTTTATTCTTTCCTAATCTGAAAAATGGAAATTTCTTCATTGCTTCCAACTGTTGAAAACTTATTTCTCTTTTCAACAAATAATATCTGTCACGGGTTCTTCTGACAGTCTTTAGCTCTTTCTTATATTCTTTCCATGTTTTATCACTATATAAATTTGCAAGACAATGTGAAAGAGAATCAAGATTTTCCTTAAATATATCATAATCAAATCCTTTTGATGCAAAATCAAGTCTGACTTCGTATACCGGCACTGAAGTTGATATTAACTTCCCGTTCTGATCACAAATGTCGCCCCTGATTGCTTCAATTGTTTTATAAGAAAGAATAAACTTCTTTGCTTTGGCCCTTAGTTCATCACCTTCAACAAACTGTATCTTTACTACCTTATATAATACAGCAAAAGCAAAAATCCATAATAACGGATAAACTATGAAAGCACGCCAGAATATGTCTTTTTTCTGATCCATTATTTGTTTTTATTTTTTTCTCCTGTTATTGAGTTTACTTCTTTCAAATCGACAAATATTTTCTGTGGCGGAACAACAGATTCTTTTAATCCTGTCTCCTCAAGTTGACTTGCAATTTCAGATTGACTGCTTCTTTTATTAAGCTCAGACTTAACTGAAATGTGTTCCGACCTTAATTCTTTTAATTCTTTCTTAATTGATTCAATCTCCCTTACCGTTTTATCTGAATGATTATTGTTTGCTATATATATAAGTGCAAGCAATGTAATAAATAACACAAAAGGTATTTGGCGCATTACCTTTACATTTGTAAAAAACCTGCCTCCAAAAAGATTGTCAATTAATATATTTAATTTCCCTTCTTTTGGCTTTTTCTCAGGTTCAACCTTTGCTTCTTCATCATTATCACCTTCAACATCATTAATTTCTTCACCGGCCTGTTCATCTTTGATATTGCCAATAACGACATCTTCTGCAAAAGCTTCTTTCTCCGTATTTTTCATCTTGTTTTCTGCCATATCAAATCTTTTCTGCTATTCTTAATTTTGCACTTCTTGCACGACTATTCTCAGCTATTTCCTTTTCATCCGGTACTATTACACTATTGTTTATAGCTTTAAACAGTAATAGCCTGTTTCCATAAAAATCTGTTTCAACCTCCCCTTCAAATTTTCCTTTTTTTATGAAATTCTTAACCAGACGATCTTCCAGAGAATGATAACTGATCACCACTAACCTCCCTCCCGGAAGTAATAACTCATTAGCCTGAATCAGAAAATCTTTCAGAGCATCCAGTTCCTGATTTACTTCAATTCTTAGTGCCTGAATGATCTTAGCATAAAATTTATTTTCCTTACCTTTTGGCGCTAAAGGAGCAAGTACCTCCTTAAGTCCATCGATTGTTTCAATCGATTTATTCATTCGTGAATTTATTATAAGATGGACTATTCTCCCCGAATTATTTAATTCTCCATATTCACGAAATATTTTTTTAAGTTCTTCTTCCTGATAATTATTGATAATATCTCTGCCGGTTATTCCACTTTCTCTGTCCATCCTTAAATCAATAAGACTATTATACCGTATTGAGAAACCTCTGTCAGCAATATCTATCTGATGTGAAGAAATTCCAAGATCAGCTATAATCCCGTTCACCTTTGCAATCCCATAAAGCTTCAGAAAATTACTTATAAATCTGAAATTCTGCTGAACAAATATAAATCGTGGATCTTCTATTATATTTCTGGCTGCATCACTATCACGATCAAATCCCAATAGCTTACCTGTAGTGAGATGTTTTATAATTTCACGCGAATGACCGCCACCACCAAATGTAGCATCTATATAAACCCCTGCCGGATCAATATTCAATCCTTCAATAGATTTTTCAAGTAATACTGGTGTATGATAGACAGCCATCAAATTAAATGTTTAAATTTACACTACCCAAAACCTTTTCTGCAAGCTCAGAATAGTCATCCGAACTTTTATCAAAATAAGAATCATACTTAGTCTTATCCCATATCTCGATCTTATTAAGTCGAGCCGAAAGAATGACTTCTTTATCAATTGAAGCCCAGTCAAGTAACCTCTTAGGTATAAGCAATCTGCTGGCACTATCAAGAGTAATTTCGGTAAGTCCCTTGTAGAAAATTCTTATGAATTCTCTGTCATCCTTCTTAAATTCATTTAAACCACTCAATTTCTTTTGAATGATTTCCCATTCATTATATGGATATAAAACTAAATTGTTCTCAAAACCGCAGTTAATTACAAACCTGTCCTGGGCTTCAACAGGAAGCTGTTTCTTAAGTGCAACAGGCAGTTGGAGCCTGCCTTTTGCCTCAATTCTGCATTCAAATTCGCCCATTAAATTTGTCATAACCACTCTATAGTTTTAGGGGTGTAAATTTACAACACTTTTACCACTTTTTACCACTTTTTACCACTTTAGGTTACATTTATTTATTTACCCACAGATTACAAAACTACAATAAGTTAATTTTAAAGCTATTTAACAATTTTTTTTTATTTTTAATCTTTATTATTTATTAGTGACTATTTTTGTCATTGCAAATAAATTTTGAAAATATTTATTAACAATGTAAAAAGTGTAAAAGATTATTATTTCAGAATAAATATTATAATATGAAAATTTATTAAATGAGTTTTATTCGATTAAATACGTATATTGTTGAAATTAACTTCATTGCAGAATATAACGAGAAACAACCATACAGTTTAATAATAATTTTATGTTATGAATCCCAAAAAATGCCTACTTTTGACGAATTAAAGGTTTAACAGATGGATTACGTATTAAGGAAAGAAAATAATTTTGAGTATCTTGAAGAAGGCGAAGGACATACAATAATCCTTTTACATGGATTATTTGGTGCACTCAGTAATTTTGAAGATGTAATAAATTATTTTTCAAAAAAATTTAAAATTGTTGTCCCTTTAATGCCATTGTATACAATGCCTATACTGAGTACAACCGTAAGACATTTAGGAACATATATTGAAGAATTTATTGACTTCAAAGGTTATAAAAATATAACTCTGCTTGGTAACTCACTTGGTGGACATGTTGCATTGATTTATACTCTTAAAAAAATGGAAAATGTTCACTCAATTGTACTTACTGGTAGCTCAGGTTTATATGAAAATTCTTTTGGTGGTTCATACCCCAGAAAAGAAGATTATAATTACATAAAGAAAAAAATCGAATATACTTTCTACGACCCTATTAATGCTACCCGTGAACTGGTTGATGAAGTATTTGAAATTGTTAATAATAAAGGTAAACTCATTAGAATTCTTTCTCTTGCAAAATCTGCTATTAGACATAACATGGCAAATGAACTTCCAAAGTTCAAACTCCCGACCTGTCTGATTTGGGGAAGAAATGATAATATAACCCCTCCTGATGTTGCGGAAGAATTCAATACTCTTATGCCAAATGCAAATCTCTACTGGATTGATAAATGCGGACATGCACCTATGATGGAACGCCCTCAGCAATTTAATGAGATTTTAAATGATTGGTTAGTTAAGCATGCTTCTCTATGATAATTAAAACAGCGAGATTTGTCATAAGTAACTCAAATCCCTCTAAATGTCCTGAACCTATTATTCCCGAATATGCCTTTATTGGCAGGTCTAATGTTGGTAAGTCATCCCTGATTAATATGCTTACCGATATTAAAGATCTTGCAAAAACTTCAGGTAAACCGGGAAAAACCAGATTAATAAATCATTTTCTGATAAACGAAAAATGGTACCTTGTTGACCTGCCCGGAATCGGATATGCAAAAACTTCAAAGACTGATATTAAAAGCTGGGGAAAGATGAGCGAAAAATATCTTCTTCACAGGGAAAATCTTATGACTGTCTTTATGCTTGTTGACTGCCGTCTTGATCCTCAAAAAATAGACCTTGATTTTATTAATTTCCTTGGTGAAAACAGCGTTCCTTGTGTGATTTGCTTTACAAAATGCGACAAAGTCAGTAAAAATGAACTGAGTTCAAATATAAATTCTTTTCGTAAAGCAATGTCACAAACATGGGAAACACTTCCTGTTATGATGAATTCCTCTGTCATCAGCAAATCCGGCAAAGAAGATATTCTCAATTATATTTCCGAAACAAACAAACACTTCCAAATAAATAGTACCTGTTTTTAAAGTTAACTATTCTATGTTGTTATCCTGAACTTTTTTCGGGTTCTATTGATTATCAGCAACAAGATGCTGAAACGTGTTCAGCATGACGGTATGCAACAAGATACTGAAACGAGTTCAGCATAACAGTAAAAAAAACAGACTCTTTTTATCCCAAAGGTGCATAGCACAGTTAATATTTATAGCACAAGAGTCAACCCCAATAATCAATAAGCTACAGAGTAGCGTAATATAGAACTTACTTCATCAACACCACTTTCTTCACAATTCTCTGCAAACTCCCATCGCCTTTATTAGATGCGTCAGGGGTGAGGTTTATAAAATACACCCCATTCTCAAATCCGCTTAAATCAAATTTGATCATTCCATCACTCTTCACTTTTATCTTTTCACTTTCAACTACCTTCCCCATCACATCCATTACCTTCAGATCAACCACCTCATCCTTCACTCCATTGATTTCTACCACAAACTCCCCATTATTCGGATTCGGATAAACAGAAAGATTTACTCCCCTCTCCTGAGGGAGAGGGGTTGGGGGAGAGGGCTTTATGTCATTATCCTTACAATTAGTTACAGAAACAACTATATCATCCGTCGCCTTGCACCCCCTGTTACTTGTCACAGTCACTACATATGTTGTCCTCACTGTCGGACTAACACTTATAACCTGACCCATTTTCAATTGTCCATTATCCATTGTCCATTGATATGATGCTCCTCCGAATGCCGTCAGATTTGTTGACTTACCTTTACATATCGTTTTATCATATCCTGCAAATGCATTTGTTCGTAATACTTTTATTACAACATAATCTTTTGCAGTGCAATTATTATTAGTAGCTGTAACCGAATATATCTTCATCATTTGTGGTCTGACAATTATTGATGCTGTCGTTGCTCCGGTATTCCACTGAAAACTTCCTGTACCAACTGCAGTTAATGTAACACTATCTCCTTTGCAAACAGTCCTGTCAGGACCTATATTAACTGTTGCTGCATTTACAGTTACTTTAACACTTGCTTTTGCAGTTTGACCTGTTGCTGAAGTAACAGTTACAATATATGTGGTGGTAGTTGTAGGATTTACTACTATACTCTGCATTCTTGACCCTGTACTCCAATGATAAAATTTTCCACCAGTTGCTGTAATTCGAGGAGTATCTAAATAACATATCGTTAAATCTGGTCCTGCACTTGCTATAATAGGAGGATTTACTTTTACTACTACATTATCTGATGCACTGCAACCATTTGTTGTACCCGTAACTGTATATGTTGCAGAAGACGTTGGATTTACATTTATTGATGCTGTTTTAGCACCTGTACTCCAACTGTATACATTTCCTCCTGTTGCTGTCAATGATACAGGATAGCCTGAATTAATTGTTTTATCTGGTCCTGCATTGACCATACATGTAGTTTTTCCTGATCCAAGTTTTGCTATAAAAAAATCATCTCCATTGGGGTTAGCCAAAGTAATTGAACCAAAAATGAGTGAGTAAGATTGAAAATATCCAGCAATATAGGCATTTTCTGAAGCATCTACTGCAATTGTTTCCACATCTACATAAGCATTATTATCTAAACTCTTTGCCCAGAGTACATTTCCATTAGCATCATATTTCGTAATAAATGAATTAAGAAGTCCTCTATCACTCAAAGTAATTGAGTCAAAGGTTATACTACTATAATTTCCTGTAATATAAGCATCTCCCGAATTATCCACTGCAACAGAATATGCATATGCTACACCAAAATTAATTCCTTCTGCTGTTTTTGCCCAAATTACACTTCCATAGGCATCATATTTAACAAGAAATATATTAGCCCATCCTGAATTTTTCAAAGTTGTAGTTCCAAAAGTAATAGTGGAACTATAAAAAGTTCCTGCTATATAAATATTACCTGTTGCATCTACTGCGATTGAATTTGACTCATTATCAGATCTTGTTTTGACACCTGCTACACTTTTTGCCCATAAAGTATTTCCATTAGCATCATATTTTGCAACAAAAATGTCACGATTACCTGAATTTATCAATTTAATTGAGCCAAAGTTTACCTTGGTGCTGGTACTATCAAAAATACCTGTAATATATGTATTTCCCAAAGCATCTACAGCAATGGAATTAACATAATCGGCACCATTCCCTCCAGCACTTTTTGCCCAAAGTACATTTCCATTTGCATCATATTTTGCAACAAAAATATCATAAGTATAGTTACTGTCAACATTAGTTAAAAAGATTGAACCTATTTTTAAAGTATGACAATAAAATCTACCAGCTAGATAAGCATTACCAGAAACATCCACTGCTACCGAACTTGCTGCACTGTATCCTTCTGCATTTTTTGCCCAAAGAACATTTCCATTAGAATCATATTTTGCAAGAAAAAAATCATTATTTCCAACATTTGTATTTGTCAAAGTTGTAGAACCAAAAGTTATAATTGAACTTACAAATGATCCGGCAACATAAATATTCCCTGAAACATCTACTGCAACGGAAGAAACATAATCATCGTCCGTTCCTCCCTCTCTTTTCGCCCAGAGCAAGTTTCCATTAGTATCGTATTTTACAATAAAAATATCGTTCGACCCACTAATACTCTTCAAAGTAGTGGAACCAAATTTTATCTTATTTAAAAAAATTCCTGCTACATATGTATTACCGGAAGCATCTACAGCAATCGATTTTGGATAACAATTAATATTTTCTACTTCACTTTTTGCCCATATCCAATCGGGAGTTTGAGCAGAAACACAAGAAAAATGAAAGAAGAAAAGTAAAAAGTAAATTATGATAAAAAATATAAATTTTCTCATGATAAGTTGATATTAAAAGCTGTTTTTACTGTTTTATAATATTAAACGTTTTTATTTCTGTATTAGTTTCAATAATCATTAAATACAGAACTTCTTACTTCCTATGAAAAGTAAAGAGTTCTGAAATTAATTAATAATAAACATTTTTTTAGACTTCTATAAAATAAATGTCGTATGTTTGCGTCATAATTAAAAATTATATTTGAAGAAAATTATGACATACGTAAAATCATATAAATTTGATAAAGAATTACAGGAGCTTGCATTAATTGCCAAAGTTCTTTCCCACCCAGCACGACTTGCAATACTACAATATCTTGCAAAGTCAAAAACATGTATTTCCGGTGATATAAGCAATGAAATTCCTTTAAGCAGAACAACCGTTTCTCAGCACTTACAGGAATTAAAGAAAGCAGGACTTATTCAGGGAGAGATTGATGGTGTTAAGATAAATTATTGTATATGTAACAAAACTCTTGCAATATGTAAAGACTTGTTTGAAAGTTTTTTTAATGAAACTATAAATAATGTTAATCATGAATGTTAATATTATTTTAAAGTTTATAATCATCATTTTTAAAAATTAAAATTAAGAAATTATGTCATTTAAAACTGGTTGTTTGGTTTGCGGTAAAGAACTCGATTATCATAATAAATCTATAGAACAAAAATGCTTTTATTGTAATAGATCTTTCAGAAGCGAAAATAAAAATACTTGACACCGGAAGTCTAAATTGTAAAAAGCTTGAAAAAAAAGTATTTAATACTTTAGTAGAAAAGAATTCAGCTTCAGATGTCGTAAAAATTGATGATATCACTAAATTGAAGATTTTGGTTTTATGTATAGGAAATTCATGCCGAAGCCAGATGGCTGAAGGATTTCTTAAATCTTTTGATGACAAACTTGAGGTATTTTCAGCAGGAACAGAACCTGCAAAAAGAGTAAATCCATATGCTATTATGGTTATGGAAGAAATTGGCATAGACATCAGTAGAAATCAAACAAATGATGTTTCCGAATATCTGAATGATGCATGGGATTATGTAATAACAGTTTGTGACGATGCAAAAGAAACATGCCCTACATTCTCAGGAAAAGTAAAATTTAGATTACATATGGAATTTGAAGACCCGGCTGAAGCCCAGGGAACTGAAGAAGAGAAAATTAAAGAATTCAGAAGAATAAGAGATAAAATTAAGGAAGAGTTTTATAATTTTTATTCAAATAATTTAAAAATAAGAAAAATATGAAATCAACTGATTTAAAAAAAATAGTTAAAGAAAAATACGGCATAATCGCCAATCAGAGTAAAGAACAAAATGAAACATCATGTTGTGGAGCAGGCGGTTGCTGTTCATCTGAATTTTACAAAGATTACAATTAAAAAGGAAAAAAGGATAAAAATTCCCGATGAAATAATCCTTAATTTTATGTCTAAAACAGAATTAGATAATTATAATAAATCCGGAAATGGGATTTTCAGTATTACAGTATATGCAGAAAAACCGGTAAATTGTTGCTGTAAATAAAACAAAACTTTTCCCCTATCCATCTTCTACTCATCCAATATCTCGTAAAAAGAGATAGTATGGAACATTCCAATCTTTTTTACGTTCAAGTTAAAGAACATGCCCGGCATACGACCTCACAGGTCTCGCTGACCTGTGAGGTCTCGAAGTTTTTCCCTCATTTACAGTCATTGCGAGGAGCGAAGCAAAATTACTTCTTTTTTATTTATTGCTTTTTCACTCCCTCATACTCTCCCTCATTCATCCAAAAATCCGGATCAATCATCTTAACTTCATCATTTGTAATTAATTCAAAGAAAACCTTATTCAAATTTACAAATCTTAGATAATATCTTGTTATACTCTTTACCTAATCATTATCGATTTTAATTTTCAATTCTAAATTGTTATATCAAATTTTATTACTATATTTGTTAAGCCAAAAAAGAGTTTTTTAAAGCTCAGGATAATAATTATTATTTCTAACTAAAAACAACTGAATTATGGAATTAAAACCTTATCTGACATTTAATGGTAATTGTGAAGAAGCCTT
>JAUZOY010000070.1 GCA_030706235.1 Bacteroidota bacterium
CGTCAGGTTGACCTTCTGCCCATCAGATCATACACCCCAATCTCAACATTCCCTGATTTCCGGAATAATATATGAAATGGTTTTTGAATGCCAATACTGTCAAGGTGCGTAGCACAGTTAATATTTATAGCAAAAGAGTTCACCACGATTATCAATAAGCTACAGAGTAGCGTAATATACTTCTGATAAATGAACAGCATCATAGAAAAGCTGATATTTTGCTCATCCGCAGCTTTAAAACATTTGGTTGTAACCATTTCTATAAATATTTTACTACTACGTAGCTTATAGGTTTATTTTCCAGTCTGTTAGTTAATAGCATATCTTCCCATATTAATAAGGTTATCAACTAAAAATAAGGTTAAGGTTTTGATGCTGATCATTTTTTCTATTAAGGTTATTAACTGAAAATAAGGTTTTTAAGTCTATTTTGCATTGTCCATTGATATTCAACGCTGACAGGTAATGCGTATGAGGTTTTTATTTTTTAATAAAAATCCTTAAAATTAACCTTCACTCATTTTCAAAAGTGCATTATTTTTCACCATCAATTCTCTTATAAACAAAATTTATTATAGATTTGCATTTTAATATTACTTCAGATTAAACAAAGTGGCTAACACAAACAGGATTTCTGGTATTAAATCCTGGGCTGAAGATGACAGACCCAGAGAAAAAATGCTGAAAAAAGGCAAATCCGCTCTTAGTGATGCTGAACTTCTGGCTATAATTATTGGTTCCGGAAACATAACACAATCGGCTCTGGATCTTAGTAAAGAAATACTGAATAATACAGGTAACAATCTTAATGAACTTGCAAAATTAAGCATAGAAGATCTGAAAAAATTTAAAGGAATCGGTGATGCAAAAGCAATCAGCATCCTTGCTACTATTGAACTTGGTGGCAGAAGAATGGCTTCAGATTTTGTTGAAAGGCAAAAAATAACATGTAGTGCCGATGTATATGAGTATTTCAAAAACTTACTTATGTACCTTAAAACTGAAGAATTCTGGATACTAATGCTAAACAGAGCTAATAAAATAATCGACAAAAAAAACATTAGTCATGGAGGAACCGCAGGAACTGTAGTCGATCCTAAAGTAATCTTTAAACATGCATTGGAAAATGGAGCTTCTTCAATAGTCCTATGTCACAATCACCCTTCCGGCAATATTCTACCCAGCAGTAATGATATTAATATTACAAAAAATTTAAAAAATGCCGGATTATTACTGGAAATTAAAGTATTTGATCACATTATAATTGCAGAAAATAAATATTATAGCTTTGCAGATGAAGGTATTATTTAGTTTAGCGTTTTTAAGTTATTAATTTATGGATATCAAAGAAATAAGAGACAAAATAAACGAATATAAATCCAACGGAAAAAAGATTTTTGTTTCCTCTTCTTTTCAGTCATATAGTTTGGTATTATTACATATCATAAGCAGAATCGATTCTGAAATCCCTGTGTATTTTATTAATACCGGCTTCCATTTCCCTGAAACTATTGTTTTCAAAAACAAAATTTCTAAATTATTTGGTTTGAAAGTGATTGATCTGAATCCCGTTATTACCAAAAATTATCAGATTGATATAAATGGAAATTTACTTTATACTTCAGACCCCGATTATTGTTGTTATCTTAATAAAGTATATCCGATGGAACAGATTCTTATGAATTATGATGTCTGGATCAGCGGACTAAGAGCGGAACAGAATCAAAACAGGAAAAATCTTAATATAGAAGAACATTCAACACACAATGTATTGAGATATCATCCATTGCTTTTCTGGAATTCAGAAAAAATTAATAAATATATTAATGAATATAAGCTATCTATGCATCCTCTTGAAGAAAAAGGATTCAAAAGTATAGGTTGTGAACCTTGTACAAGAAAAGCTAACAATAGCAATGAAAGGGAAGGCAGATGGTTCGGACTAAAGAAAAATGAATGTGGATTACATACAGAATTAATTGTAAAAAAATAAAATGAGAGTACTAATTACAGGAGGTGCAGGATACGCAGGATATGAGTTAGTAATGAATCTGGCTCAAAACAAACTTGTCGAGGAAATAATAATTTATGACAATTTAAGCAGAAAAAATTATAATTTATTCATTACAAACAAAATAAAAAACAATAAAATAAATTTAGTTCGGGGAGAGTTACTTGATTCAAGAAATCTTAAGAAAGTTCTTCAAGGTATTGATGTGGTATACCATCTGGCTGCCAAAGTAACAACTCCATTTTCCAGTGAGGAACCTCAGTTATTTGAACAGGTTAATCATTGGGGTACTGCAGAGCTGGTTTATGCTGTGGAAAATTCTGATGTAAAAAGATTTATTTATCTGAGCAGTTCATCTGTCTATGGAGAAACAGATAACATTGCAGACTATAATACTATTCCTAATCCTAAAACTTTTTATGGTATTTCAAAGTTAAGAGGAGAAGAGCATGTTAAAAGACTTTCAGATAAAATAGATACTTACATACTCAGGTGCGGAAATATTTTTGGCTATAGCCCCGGAATGCGATTTGATGCAGTAATCAACAGATTTATGTTCGAAGCAAACTTTACCAATAGAATATCAATTATGGGCAATGGCAATCAATACAGAGCTTTTATTCATATTGATAAAGTTGCAAATGTACTTTCAGGCTTAATAAATGCTGAATTATATTCAGGTATTTATGACCTCGTTGATAGAAACCTGAATATTCTTGAAATTGCACAAACTATCAAAGAAATTTATCCTGATATGGAAATGATTTTTGTAAATCAACACCTTTCTCTCAGAGAATTAAAGGTAAATAAAGATCCCAGGCTTAAAAATTTGTATTCAATTCCTGATAAATCATTTATTGATGAATTGAAAGAATTTAAAGAGAAATTCGCATTTTAATCAGAATCTCCACTTCTAAAATTTAAATTATGCAAAAGCTTTTATTTAATTTATTATTCTTTATCATTTTAAATCCTGCTATTTATTCACAGGTTAATAAAAATATTAAAATTACGCCATTAGATACTTCTTTTATTATTTATAATGTTGACAATGGACATCTTGGATTTCCGGATATAGTTAAACTTCCCGATTACAATCTGATGATAGTTTATCGACAGGGTACAAATCATTATAGGGACGGGAAAATAATGCGCCAGTATGGTTTACCTAATGGATATAGCTGGAAACAACCCGAAGTTCTTTATGAAATGGATAGTATGGATGTTCGTGATGCTTCAGTTACATATTTAAAAAACGGAGATATAGGATTATCATTTTTTGAAAGAAAACAGGAAAAAAATAATACATTTACCGCTATGGGCTCATATTATTCCATTTTGAAAGAAGATGGTAAAAGGATGAGATCCAAATATTCCATAAATAAAAATTATGCTGTCTCAAGCCCTGTTGTCGAATTCAACAACAAACTTCTTATTCCCGGATATGGAGGTATAAAAAGTAACGAAGATTACAAAACAAGAATTTCTTTGTTCGAAAGCGATGATCAGGGAAGAACATGGAAGGAAAATGTGATTAATCCTGAATCCAAAAAAGACTTTAATCTTCAGGAACCGGCACTGCTTGTTGTTGACAATAAAAGAATGATAATGCATATTCGAACAATGGCTGATAAAAAATACTCTCCCAAAGATAAAATGATGCAGGCAATTTCGGATGATGGAGGCAAAACCTGGTCAGACTGGAAACCATATAATTTTATTGGACATGCTCCTTACCTTAAACTTTTAAGTAACGGAGTGATAATCTCAGCATTCAGAATACTTGATGATACATATACTCTCGAAGGTACTGCATTTATATTTTCTACAGATAAAGGGAACACATGGAGCAACCCGATTATTGTTGATAAACAACGCAAAAACAATGATTCTTCATACCCATCTATCCAGGAACTTTTTAATAATGAATTTATTATCGTATATTATTGCGATAATGGCAAAACAATTAAAGGAAGACAATATAAATTCGAAAATTAATCATTAACCGTTAACCGTTAATTCAGGTTATCTGACGAATCAATATATTATTACAGAAATGATTATTATCATCATGATGTGATAAGATAATAATATATTCTCCAACTTTGGCTATTCCCTGCTCTTTTATTATTTCTTCACCTCTTTCCAAAAATTCCCTTTCGTTTTCGATCTTACCCATTAGAAATGGATATACACCCCAGATCAGACTAAGCCTGTTCATTACTCTGATCGATTCTGTCAAAGCAATTATTGGAGCAGAAGGTCTGTCAGATGCAATAATTTCGGCAGTATAACCAGATTTTGTATAGAGCATAATGCTATTCACTTTTAAGTTCTGAGAAATTAAAGTTGTTGCATCACTTACAACTTTTTGAATAATTTTTTTATTCAGATTTTCATTTAATTTAAAACCTCCGTTATTTGAAAAATATCGGTAAGTTTCAGTTTCCCGTAAAATAGAATCCATGGCCATTACCGCTTCAACGGGATATTTCCCGACTGCCGTTTCTGCCGAAAGCATAACAGCATCTGCACCATCGAGACATGCTGCTGATACGTCTGTTGCCTCAGCACGTGTAGGTCTGGAATGCTCTATCATGCTTTCAAGCATCTGGGTTGCTACAATTACCGGCTTGTTATGTGAATTTACAAGTTGAATCAATTTTATTTGTATCAGCGGAACTTTCTCAGGAGATATTTCTACTCCAAGGTCTCCCCTGGCAATCATAATTCCATCTGAAATTTCAATAATTTTTTCTATATTATTTAATGCTTCCGGTTTTTCAATTTTTGCAATTACAGGTATAGACGAATTCATTTCATGAAGATATTCTTTCAACTCTTTAACATCTTCCGAATGACGCACAAATGAAAGAGCAATATAATCCACATCTCCCAAAATACAATATCTTACATCATTCATATCCTTTTCAGTCAAGGCAGAAATATTCATTTTTGTATCAGGAAGATTCATTCCTTTATTATTTTTCAATATACCTCCTCTAACTACTGTTGCCTCAATAGCACCTTCATTCTTTCCCAAAACTTTAAGTTCAAGATTTCCGTCATCTAATAATATTCTGTCACCTGACTTTGATTCATTTATTATTCCATGATACATTGAAGGTATAATATTGTCATGTCCCTCAATATTTTCCGCCGTTATAAATACTTTGCTGTTATCATTCAATTTTATACTATCATTTATAAAACGGCCTACCCTGACTTTGGGACCACACAGATCTCCAAGTATCGCAACAGGCATTCCTAACTTTGAAGACATGTTTCGGATCATACTTATTACCTTAAGATGATCCTCAGGATCCCCATGAGAAAAATTTATCCTTGCAACATTCAATCCGTTTTTAATTAATTTGGTTATCATTTCTTCGGAAGAAGTTGATGGCCCAATAGTTGCAATTATCTTTGTCCTTCTGTATCTCAGATGTTGATGCGAAATATCAACAAACATATCACTAATATCTATTCCTTTCCCGTTTCCCATTTTTAAATAATTTTTTTGTATGTTAACGTTTTTTTCACATACAAAGATAATCATTTTAATCTAATTATCCCTATAAATTACCATACCTTAGCACATCATTACATTATCTCATCATCTTTTCTCTACGTTCTCTGCGATAAACCTTTGCGCCCTTTGCGTGAAATCACATCACCCAATAATTCCCTCCATCCCACAAAAAAAATCTGGCGGTGTTTATTCTCCTTCTACCAGGATGTCAGTACTCTGTAGTGAATATTTTTAATATATTTCTTTTATTATAATAAGGTCAACAAATAAAAATAAGGTTTAAAATCCAGGGAAATCACCTTAGCTACTAAGGTTATTAACTGTAAATAAGGCCTTTATAAATTGCTTTCGTTTAGGGGTCAAAATGGAGATACCATTAAACTAATTTTTCATTAATTCAAGGACTTCCCATTCTTTTTGTACAATTACTTTTGGTTCTTTTTTATTTTTATTCTTTTTTACAAAACGATCAAGAATAACATAAAGAACCGGAACAATAATAAAGGACAAAAACATAGAGCTGGATAAGCCACCAATCAAAACCCAACCAAGACCGTTTTTCCATTCAGCACCTGCGCCTGAACCAAGTGCAATAGGCAACAGCCCTACAATAAGTGCCAGATTGGTCATGAGTATTGGTCTGAAACGTACATTTGTTGCTTCAATAATAGCAATATATGCTTTTTTCCCCTGACTTTGCAGTGTATTGGCAAAGTCAACCACTAATATTGCATTTTTAGCTACCAATCCCATAAGCATTATTATTCCCATGATGGAGAACAGACTTAAACTTTTCCCTGCTAATGCAAGTGCCAGCAATGCTCCGATAATTGAAAGTGGCAGAGAAAGCATAACAACCATTGGATATAAATAACTATCATACAAAGCTACCATGATTAAGTACATAAATATTATTGATGCTAAAAGAGCTATTAATAAACTTGAAAATGATTTAGATTGCTGTTCCATACTTCCGGCATAAACTACATCAACACCAATAGGTTTATCCGTCTTAGCAAGAAGATCTTTTAATTCCTGACCTACAGTTCCTATGGTTTTTCCAACCATATTACCTGTTATCTTAACTGATGGCTGTTTATTATAACGTATAAGTGTTGAAGGACTTTCTCCTTCAGAAATATCAGATACTTCGGACAGTTTTACAAGTTGACCCGAATGATTCATAAATGATATGTTCTCAATATCTGCCTTACTTTTCCTGTCAAATTCATCCAGAGATACAAACATATCATACTCATTACTGCCCTCTCTGTATTTCAGATCCCTGTTACCCTCATACGACATATACATTTGAGATCCTATTTCACCAATCGTCAGACCAAGTTTGGCTAATTTTTCCCTGTCAAACTTTACTACCATTTCTCTATCACCATTTTCAATAGATGATTCTACATCAACCGTTCCCTTTATACTTCGTAATTTATTAAGAACTATTTCACTATATGCTTTTGCTTGTTCAAAATTATTACCACCTACATATATTTCTATTGGAGTGCTTGTATTCCCCACCATACTTACTTCCTCTACCTTAAATTTAGGACCAACAAAAATAGAGCTTAAATCATTTTGTAGCTTTTTAGAAAATAATTTACTACTCAAAACTCTCTGATCTTTAGGAACCAATTTTATCATAAACTCTGCTGCATATGGGGTTTCTGATATTGACATACTTCCTCCTTTCGAACCAACTTTGGTAAATATGCTTTTTATTTCAGGGTATTGCAATAATTTTTTTTCTATTGAAAAACATTTCCCATTGGTTTGTTCAAGAGTAGCAGTTCTGTCCAGTTCCATGCATATAATAAATTCACCTCTATCACCTGAATCCATAAAATCTGTTTGAATAAAACCATGAGAAACCAGATAAAATGAACCAAATAAAAGTATTGTAGCAATTGATAAAGTAGCAATTTTATGTCTTAAAGCCCAGCGTAATCCTGATATTATTTGTAGTCGCAGCCAATTGATCATACCTTCAAAAGCAAGCAGAAATCGATCAAAGATTTTATTTTTATTAAATTCTTTTAACTTTCCAAAACGCGATGTAAGTAACGGTACCAGAGTAAACGATACTAATAAACTCAACATAATCGATATTACAATAACCAGCGAAAATGATCTTAATATCTGGCCTGTGGTTCCGCTTGTAAGCCCTATTGGAAGGAACACTGCTATCAGTACTATTGTTATTGATGTTACGGTTATTCCTATTTCCTTTATTGCGTCAAGCGATGCCTGCATCCTGGTCTTGCCCATTTCCAGATGTCGGTATATATTTTCCAGAACAACAATAGCATCATCCACAATTACACCTACAACAATTGACAATGCAAGCAAGGTCAATAAGTTTAGAGAAAAGCCGAAAAGATAGAAAAAGGTGAATGTAGAAATAATAGAAGTTGGTATAGATACAAAAATGAAAATCAAATTTCTGAAAGTATGCAGAAACAATAGCATTGTAATAGATACCAGTACAATTGCAAATACCAGATCAAGCATTACACCGCTTACAGCCTCCTGCGTAAATTCTGAATTATCATTGGATACGGTAAATTTGAGTTTCCCTTTTGAATATTCTTTTTCAAAATCAGCTAATTGTTTTTTTACCTGCTTACTTATTTCTACAGCATTTCCGTCTGTTTGTTTCTGAATACTAAGACCAATAGCCTGTTGACCGTTAATGCGTGCCAGTTTCGTAGATTTTTTAGTTCCGTCGACTACAGTTGCAATATCACTGATTCTTATAACAGAACCATCCTTTGCAGCACCAATAATTAAATTTCTGATTTGATCAAGACTTGTAAATTTTCCGGACAACCTAACAATATATTTAGTATCGTCATCTTTAATTTTTCCTGTGGGAAAGTCAACGTTTGAAGCCTGAAGTGCCTGCTTTACCTGAAGGAGTGAAATTCCTCTCTGTTCAATACTCTGAGCATTTACCTTCACCTGTATTTCCCTCTGATTACCACCAATAATATCAACTTCTGCTACTCCTTTTATTTGAGATAATTTTGTTTTTACGTCTTTATCTATTATTTCATAAAATTCCTTATCTGGTATATTGGAATTTACAGCAATACTCATTACAGGAAACATATTTATGTCAAATTTCATGAATTGAGGATCCTTGCAATTCTCCGGTAAATCATTTTTTATAGCATTTACTTTTCTCTGACATTCCTGCAATGACATGTCCGTACTTATTCCATCCTTATAATTTACCAATACAATAGAAAGTCCTTCCATGGAATATGAAGTAATTTTATCTATCCCTTCTATAGCCGACACAGCATCTTCCACATGTTTTGTTACCGAACTCTCAACTTCTGTTGGTGCAGCTCCCGGATACACAGTCATAACAACATTTATTGGAATATCCATTTTCGGCGTTAATTCCTTATTCAAATAAGAATAGCAAAACAATCCGCCAAGAGCTAAAATGATAAATATTACAACCGGAATAGTTGTTCGTTTTACTGATATTTCTGTTATTTTCATTTTTTCTTTTTATTAATTGATTTATTTTACGATGTTTATTTCATCACCATCTTTTAAATTCAACTGACCGCTCACAATAACTTCATCTTCTAATGAAAGGCCACTCAGAACTTCAACCTGTTTGCTGTTGCTCTGACCAATAATTATACTGCGTTTTAAAGCTTTCCCATTTTTAGCGACATAGACGACAGGACTTTCCATACTTCCTACTATGCTGTTTTTGTTAATAATGATTTTCTCTTCATTCTTTACAGGCAGCTCAACCTCTGCATACAATCCGCTTCTCAGATGAGAATTTGCATCATTTGTGAGTGTTATTTCTACATTGAATTTCATAGCAGCATCAGCCTTTTCGGCAATAGAAGTAATATGTCCTGTGAATTTCTTATCGGGAAAAACAGTTAAACGAACTGCAACACTCTGCCCCTTACTGATTTTATAAACTTCATGTTCAGAAACTTTGATATTCAATTTCAAGGTACTGTTATCAACAATTTCACATACAGATGAACCTCCGCCAAGTAACTGACCTTTAGTAACATTATCACTATTGATATATCCTGAAATAGGGGCTTTAATACTTGTATTACTTAATGTTTTTTTGGCATTTATCAGGTCAGCTTCAGCTTTTTTCAAACCTATTTTTGACTGTTCCAAATCATGTCTGGTAACAGCATTTTCCTCTGACAGATGAGTTAAACGTTCTACATCTTTCTTGAATTGAGCATAATTGGCTTCAGCAGTAAGTACATTTGCTGAAATTACCTCATCATCAACCTTTACGATAACATCACCAACTGAAACCCTATCACCTTTTTGTTTGTATTTTCTTATGATTTTTCCCTGCGTTTCTGACACTAAATTTAATATCTCAGAGGCTTCCAATGTTCCTGTAGCTGTAACATTCTCAGACAAGATACCCATACTTGTTTTCTCTACCGATACCGGAATTTTATCCACTTTCCGCTGAGAGAAAGCAATATCATCTTTAAACTCTTTTTTGTTACTCTTCAATTTAGAAACAATAAGCACTGAAGCTGCAAGTACTATAACAAGTACAATTATTCCTGATCTTTTGATTTTCATAATATTAAATTAATTGTTTAAATTTATTTTTTAGAATTTATCCATGGTTTAAGATTACCGGATGCTTTATACATCTTTATTTCAGATGTTTTACATTTCAATATTTGTTGATTATATGAATTATCTGCCTGTAAAAAATCGGAATTAACATTTAATAAATCAGCCATTGAAGCCATTCCTTCCTGGTATTGTAATAAAGTCTGCCTGTAAACTTTTTGAGAAAGTTCAAGGTTCTCTTTTTGAACACTAAGCAAATCATGAGCTGTTTGATACTCAGAAAGAGCATTTTTATAATTAATGTTTAATAAATCTTTGGTTTGCATAATATCTTCCTGCAATTCTGCTTTTTTCATTATCGCCTGATTAACTTTCGCACTATTTACTCCGGAAGCAAAAATCGGCATAGACAAATTTAATCCGATTGTATTCATGTTTTTTAGTTTATCAATATCAGATGTTGTATTGTATGATGAAAAACTGAAATTGCCGTATGCTGCAAGTGTAGGGTAGTATTTAGCTTTAGATAGTTTTACCTGTTGATCATAAACTTCATCCTGCTTCAATAACACCTGATATGAAGGAACATTTTCTGCTTTAAAATCACCATTTGTTTTGATTCTTTCGAAATCCGTAAGCAAGGCATTGGTATCTATCTTTAACAATGAATCATCGGGCATTCCGGCTAATGCTTTTAAATAATTTAATTGAATATCTATGCCATTCTTAATAGTTTGACGGGTAACATCCAGATTTGTAATGGTTACTTTCAGTCTGCTGACATCAGTTTCTTTTATAAAATCACTTTTATAATTAAGTTCTGCTATACGATATATTTCTCTTAAATTTTTCAGCGATTTATCCAATGTCTGCAATTGCAACATTAAGGAACCGGTCTGATAATAAGTTGATGCAACATCGTCTATTACGTCTTCTTCATTTTTAGTCTTCAAAACAGTATATAGCTCCTGAGTCTTTTGAGCTGTTTTAAGCCCTATCCAATATGACTGACTATATATTAACTGTGTAACCTGAAAGCCTAAACTGGTACTGTAGACTTTATCTATACTTCCCAATTCTTTTATCATTGGAGCATATGCAGGTGGAATCATTAAGTATAAACTTGAGGGAATATCAAATTTTTCAAACATCATTTTACTATAACTTCCTGATCCGTCAACTTGTGGTAAGCCATGACCAAGCGCCTCCTTTCTGATATAATTTGCTTCCTTGATCTGCAAATTCGATTTACGTATTTCGCGATTATGTTCCAATGCATAATTCAGGAGGTTTACCAGACTGCTTTGCCCACTAACTCTGTTACTAAACAATCCCAGACTGAACACAAATAAAAACAATAATACTTTAACTTTCATATATTTAAATTAAAAAACATCAATACTTAATTCATTGCTTGCCCACATTAAACCGACCATGCGGTATGTTTGATTGTTAAAAAAAAGCATTCTTCATAAAAGAAATTTTTAGACTCTGATATTTTTATATAATTCTTTCATTTGTTTTTCATACATTTCAATAGAATATTCAACAGAACAGCCCAATAATATAATCGGTACAATACTTGTTCCAATTGCTATAAAATTCATTGATACAACTTCAGCATTTATATCTTTACGAACTTCTCCTTTCTCAATAGCTCTTTCAATAACTTTTTTCCATTTATCAACTTCATTATTAAAAAATTTATTACCAATTTCAGCATATCCCGGATAATAACGAAAAGCTGCTAAAATCAAAGAAACATGTAATATTGGTAAACTTTTATTATCGCCGGAACTAACTAATTTAATAGCTATACCTTCTTTAACTTTGTTTATTGAGTAATCAATCAAATTCAGTAAACTGGCATGTTCGATCGCAATATCAATTTTGTTTTCAATCATGTATTTATCCACCACAGCCTTGAATAATTCTTCTTTGCTGGCAAAATAGTGATAAATTGCACCCTTTGTTAATCCGGCAGTTTTAATAATACTATTAATTGTAACAGCTTCATAATTGTTATACAGAAACATATCATAAGCTGTTTTCAGAATTATTTCTTTTGTATCTTTCATAATAAAATACCGACCGTTCGGTATGCAAAATTAGATAAAATTTTTTATTTAATAATAAAAATTTAAAAAAAACTTGAGATTGTTTTATATGATTTTAATTTTCAACTTATTGAAGAAAACGCATAACGATAAAATTTATTACAATCGTTAAAAAAAGTAAATTTCAGAAACTATTTTGATTTTAATTTTTAAAACTCATTAACCATTTACTAATTAGCTTTTATTTTGTTCATAATATCCTTCATCATTTCTATCTGCAATTCCTGAATTTCTATTAATTCTTCCTGTTGATGAGATATCAGATGATCGATTTTTTCATGCAGCATTCTAATTTCCAGTTCAGATTTAAGATTAATCATGTAATCATTTTTTCCTCTTTCCCTGTCCTTTTGTTCCTGGCGATTCTGACTCATCATAATTACAGGAGCCTGAATAGAAGCGATACATGATAATATAAGATTGAGAAGAATAAAAGGATAAGGATCAAAACTTCTATTCGTAAGAATATAAATATTTATCAATATCCAAACCAGTATGAAAAATCCAAAAGAAATAATAAAAGTCCAGCTACCTCCAAAAGAA
>JAUZOY010000071.1 GCA_030706235.1 Bacteroidota bacterium
CGAAAGCACAATTTATTCCTATACTAAAAAGATTAGCATGAGAAACTGATGTATAAAAAGCTTCCGGTGTCTGACCAGATAGAGTACGTCCGCTTGCATCTGTAATAGTGAATGAAACCATTATTGGTATACGTACATTCATCTTCAGGAAACAATTCTCTGCTGCAAAAATTGCTGCTTTGCAATTAAGTGTATCAAAGACTGTTTCAATAAGTAATAAATCAACACCTCCGACAATCAAACCTTTGATTTGTTCTTCATAAGCTGAGGCAAGCATATCAAAATTTACAGCTCTGTAACCTGGATCATTTACATCCGGAGACATTGAAGCTGTTCTGTTTGTAGGGCCAATAGAGCCGGCAATAAATCTTGGTTTATTATTATTTTTAAAAGTATATCTTTGGGCTGCTTCTTTAGCAATACGAGCACCTTCAACATTCATTTCGTAAACAAAATTTTCAAGCTTATAATCAGACATTGAAATTGAATTCGAATTGAAAGTATTGGTTTCAATTATATCAGCCCCTGCTTTCAGATAGTGTTCATGAATTTCAGAAATTACTTCAGGTTTGGTTAAGTTTAAAAGATCATTATTTCCCTTAAGATCAATTACATGCTTAACAAATCTCTGTCCTCTGAAATCTGATTCAGATAATTTGAATTTCTGAATCAATGAACCCATTGCACCATCCAATACCAGAATTCTGTTTTTTATTTCGTCCTGAATGTTCATTAACAGTTAGTTTTGAGTTTCTGAATCGTTATTATTTTGTAACTATTCACCAAGTATAATCTTATAATATTTAAGTTATTAAGAAAAATATTTTCACACTAAAAAAGCCATAAAAAATTCGTCAAGAGTACAAAGAATTGAATAATAAATCTTTGCGAACCTTGCGTTTTAAACTTTGTGAGCTTTGCGTAAAAACAAATAACTCATAATTAACACTTTGGCAGAGTAAGTAGTTACATTATTTTTTATAAACGTAGAGACAAGTCATAACTTGCCTCTACAATATTTTTAACATTAATCTGATAAATGTATTTATCAAAATACTTTTAGGAACAGTAATTCTAAAATCTCCAGTTAATTGTAAATCCGGCAGGCGATAATGCTAGATTTAATCCCTGTTGATTCTGTACTTCCTGTTTATTATATGTTATTAGTTTTCCTGCCTTTCTTAGATGATAAAAGCTTTTTGCTGAAAAGAACACTCCGACTGCAATACACGAATAGCCTGCTGCCTTAATAGCATCAGCAGACCTGGGACTTAAAGAAGGAAATTTTGATATAACAATAAAAGTACCTAATGCAGTTGTACATAGACCTGTAATACCATTATCCCCGGCAATAATTAGTTGATGAGAAGGTGTTTCGGTATTATCTTTTTCTTTATTTTCCTGAGCTTTGGTACAAAGTGAAAATAATAATAAACTCAGAATTAAAATTGTAACTCTCATACAAAATACTATTGTTTTATTTCAAAAATATTATCATTCAGATCTTTATTAACTTCATATGAAGAAACCTCGAAATCTACAGACTGACCTCCTCCTTCAATTTTAATTTTATAAGGAAATTTAATTCCACTGCCGGCAAGTTCTTTATATTCTGAATACAAGGTTGTAGCTTGTTTTTCCACAGTTTTGACTTTCAGTCCTGATTCAATATCATAATAATCTGTCATGCTACTTCCTGAAGGAAGAGTAAGTACAACTTTGTATGCATCCTTTCCATTAACTTCTTCAATGTCTGAGAGTTTAACATTAACACCTAATACACTATATTTCAATTCAGGAAAAATATTAGCCTGAAATTTAATATCCGCAAGTTCTGTTCCTTTAACATCCATATTTCCCATTGGGCTAAAAGTCTTAGCTGTATCACCTTTCAAAACCTGTTTCTGAAAATGATTTCCATTAGCACTTACATCTATTAGTAATTTATCCGGTGATTTTTGTGAAGTTTCAATTTCAAGTACCATCCCCTGTGCATTAGCTTTAATTTTTTTAACTAAAGTATTTACTTTTAAAACTTTTTCTTCTCCGCCTATAGCACTGATATATTTCTTAATAACTTTTTCAGCAGTAATATCTCCGGGAATTGCTTTTGTTTTTTCAGAAATATTGATATAATTCCCTTTAGAATCATAATATTCTACATTTGAAGTTTTAAGCACTTTAGTAAGTTTAGGAACAATTTCATCTGCTTTTCCAACAACTAGTATATATGCATTTTCCGGCCTCAGATATTTTTTTGCAGCAGATTGAACATCTTCTGCACTAACTGCCGCAAGATTTTTCAGATAGTTTGTATAATAATCTGAGGACATTTTATTTCTTTCAATATTAATAGCGAAAGAAGCAACTGTCTGAGGGCTTTCCAGAGAAAGAGAAAAAATCCCGTTTAGATAATTTTTATAAAGATCCAATTCTTCCTGTGGTACTTTTTCATCCCTGATTCTGTTTATTTCATAAAAAATCTGATAAACAGAGCTATCTGTAACGGCATTTCTTACTTCCGCAGTTGCCATAAAATGACCGATAAGTTTATCCGGTGAAAGCTGTGAATAAGCACCATAAGTATAAGCATGCTTTTCACGCAGATTATCAAAAAGTCTTGAAGTACCTCCTCCAAGAATATTATTCATTACTCTAGATTTAATTACATCTTCAGTACCTGGCTTCATATCTACAGGATAACTGACAATAATATTTGATTGTACAGAATTTGGCCTGTCAACAATTGCAATTGTATTACTTAGCGGAGGAAGAGGTGTTCTGTATTTATGTGCAGTAACTATTCCTTTTTTCCATTTTCCGAAATACTTTTCTATAAGAGGCTTTGCTTCAACAACATTGATATCTCCGACGATTGCAAGATAGGCAATATTGGGCTTGTAGTAAGTGTTATAGAAATTTTTACACATATTTAAAGTTACATTGCCGACAGTTTCTTCTGATGCATTTTCACCATATGGATGTTCCTTACCGTAAAGTAATACATTGTTTACTCTTGAAGCTATTGCAGCCGGATCATCTTTCTGAGAAGCAAGTTCTGAGATCTTTTGTTTCTTCAATTTATCAAGTTCTTCCTGAGTAAAATTTGGATTTAAAAGTATATCAGACATTAATTCCAATAATCTTTCATTATGTTTCTTAATTGCATTTGCAAAAATACCACTTGAATTTGTTGATATATTACCCCCAATAAAGTCAACAGCTTCATCTAACTGGTCTTTGCTCAGATTTTTTGTTCCTGTTCGCAATAAACTACCGGCTAATTCAACATAACCTGCATTTTCCTTTTCCAATATCGGATCATTGTCAATAATAAGTGAATAAGAAACCATCGGGACTTTATGATTCTCTATCACAAAAACTTTAAGACCATTTTCTAATCTGAAAGTATCGAATTTGGCTATTGAAATCTTTGGTGCCGGACCAGGTAGCGGTTTTTTGCTTCGGTCAGCCTGAGCTACACTTATTAATGCAATCGAAAATATTAAGAATAATGATAATACTATTTTTTTCATTTTATTTTTCCCCTCTTATTTTTGTTGTGTTTTTGGTAAATAATACAATACAACCCTGTTTTCTTTTGTAAGATATTTTTTTGCAACATTTCGGATATCTTCTCTTTTAACTTTCATATACCTTGAAATTTCAGTATTTATTAAATTTGAATCTCCAAAATAGATATGATAATTTGCAAGAGTCTCTGCAATACCTGCAACAGTGGAATTTCTTGTAATAAATTCACTTTCAACCTTATTTCTTACTTTTTGATATTCATTGTCAGTTATAAGATTCTCTTTTACTTTTTCTATTTCCTGATCAATTGCTTTTTCAAGATCTTCAGCAGTTACACCCACATTAGAAATACCATACATCATAAATAAACCAGGATCCTCAAGAGCAAAAGGGAATGCCACTGCATTAAGAGCTTTTTGCTGTTTATCTACAACTGATTTATACAATCTTGAACTCTGGCCATCAGATAAAAGAGTTGTCAGCATTGATAAAGCATAACTATCTTCCGTACCCTGTGCAGGCATATGATATGCAAAAACAACAGCCGGAAGCTGGATATTATCATACACGATATCTCTAACCTCGTTTGTCTGAGGCGGTTCAACAACTTTTGGTCTTACTATAGATTTCTTTCCACGAGATATATCTTCAAAATATTTCTTAATAAAATCCTTAGTTTTATTAATATCTATATCGCCGGCAATTGATAAAGTGGCATTTTCAGGTACATAATACATATCATGAAATTCTATAAACTCACTCAAAGTTGCTTTATCTATATATTGTGTAGAACCTATTGGTGTCCATTTATATGGGTGTACCTTATATGCATGAGCAAAAGTCTGTTCCATCAAAGAGCCATATGGCTGATTATCGTACGATTGACTTCTTTCTTCTTTTACAACCTTTCTCTGAGTTTCTACACCGGTACTATCAATTCTAAGATGTCGTAGTCTTTCGGCTTCCATCCATAAACCTAATTCCAGTTGGTTTGAAGGAAGGATTTCATAATAAAAAGTTCTGTCGAATGTTGTATTTGCATTATTTTCTGCCCCTGCATTCTGTGCAATTTTAAAAAACTCACCTCTTTTTATATTTTCAGATCCTTCAAACATCAGATGTTCAAAAAAATGAGCAAAACCCGTTCTGTCTGCACTTTCATTTTTTGATCCTACATGATACATTATTGACACTGCAACTATTGGTGTTGTATTATCTTTATGTAATATTACATGCAACCCATTTTCAAGATCATACTCCGTAAAATCTATCTTGTTAATCTGAGCTTTCAATAATGTTGACCCCATGCATGTTATAACACAGGCTCCAATTAATAATATTGTTTTTCTAAGCATAAAACCAGACGATTATTTAATAATTTTAAATTAAATTTTTATTCTACAAACTTACATTAAATTTATGAATCAATTTTGAATTTTTTAATTATTTTTTAGACATACGAACAATAATACACTCTATTGCAGCCACTTAAAACTTAAATTCTGATTCTTATAATTGAATTTAAAACATTTTATTCATTTTAATTTTCAATATCTTTTATTTTACAAAATAAAAACATTTTCAATTAACATTCAATATTTTTCATCTTTTATTAATACCTCATTTCCATAATCAACAACCTTACTATTTCTGAATAAATAATTAATCGAGTCTAAAAATGGTCCCGTCATAAAGGTAGTAGTTAATGCCATTAACACCATAATAGCAAATATTTCAGGACTAAGTATACCAAGATCATAACCAATATTTAAAACAACAAGTTCCATAAGTCCTCTTGTATTCATCAGGACACCTATTGAAAGGGAATCCTTCCATGTACGGCCTATAATTTTTGAAGTTATTGCACTTCCTATTAACTTACCGAAAATTGCAACAAAAATTATTATTATGCATAACAACCATAAATGGCTATCATTTAATAATCCTATTTGTGTTCTTAATCCTGTAAAAGCAAAAAATATAGGTAAAAGCAGAATCGTACTTAAATCCTCAACTTTATTTGTTAATATTTCCTTAAATCGAATATTATTAGGCATTACTATACCTGCTATAAATGCACCAAACAAAGCATGAATGCCTATGATTTCAGTAAAATATGCTGACATTAACAATACAAAGAAGGATATACCAATTACTGTTTTGTCAATTTTTTCATTATTTATTCTATTTTCACTTATTTTCTTTAACCATGGTTTTATTACGTATAGCATAAAAATAATATAGATAATAGCTAATCCTATAGTGAATAAAGAACTTACAATATTTCCAGCCTTCACAATGGCAATAACGGCTGCAAGTAAGCACCATGCAGATACATCATCAGCTGCAGCACATGTTAAAGTTAAAACGCCAAGTGGTGTTTTGGTTAATCCTCTTTCTTTAATAATTCTTGCAAGTACAGGAAAAGCTGTTATACTCATTGCTATTCCCATAAACAATGTGAACGAAGTAAAATTTGTATTAACAGGGGCAAGATCCTTATATATGAAGTATGATAAACACGTCCCTAAAAAAAACGGGAATATGATACTGACATGACTTATTATTATAGCATCATGAGCTTTGTTCTTTATCTTATCCAAATCCAATTCCATACCTATTACAAACATAAAAAAGACAAGTCCGATCTGACTAAGAAATTGAAGAGATATGAATGAATTATGAGGAAAGATTAATTCTGATAACTGCGGAAATAGCCACCCTAAAATAGAAGGGCCTAAAAATACACCTGCGATTATCTCTCCAATAACCGTTTGTTGCCCGAGTTTATTAAATACTATTCCAAAGACTCTTGATACAAATAATATGATTATTACCTGAAGCAACAAGATACTAACAGGATATTTAATGTTACTTATAAATTGCTGAAAAATATTCTCTTCTGAATTAATTATCACTGGCTTTGCTTTATCTGTTAAAGTCAGACTACTATTAATTGTGGCTATACCTTTTTCGTGTCTTACAATATGATTTCCATTATCGATTACTAACCAGATAAGGTAAACAAAAGTGCTGATTAAAATTATATAGGTCAATATTTTTTTCATATAAAAGCAAGATTTCCTAATTATTACTGACTGCAAATTTACAATTATTTTTTATCTTTTTCACAATTGTATAAGTCACTATTATACTTCATTACATAAAACTAATGCTTTAATTATGTTTTTAATAAACATTCTTTCTTTTTTTTAATAGAAAAGATTTTTTATCTTCTATGGAACTCAATATTAATAACATCGTAGTAATATGTAACTACAATTAAGACTTAAGTTCAAAAAGATTATCTTTTTAATGTAAAAACATTCACGTAAGATACATTCATGGGTTAATATTAAAAATTTTAAATTGGGAAAGCCCTAAAATATGTTTCAAATAGTCGTGAAATGGTATAATATTTGTGATTCCAATATCGTTAGAATTAAATGAAAGTGTATAAAAAAAGTTAGGAGGTATTTACAATGAAAACACTGGTTTTTAAAATATTATCCATTGTTGCAGTTGTTATATCTGTCAGTTCATGTACGAATAACTTATATCAGTCAAGATATCAAGATGATATATATTATTCATCGAAAGATAAGATATCAAATCAAACTTCCGTTCCACAACATGATAATCAACAGATTAACAATCAAACTGTAATTAATGATCAAAATAGTATAGCTGATCAGAACAGTTCGAATTATAATGTTAATAATAGTGATATTATTGGCAGTAATTATCAGAGTGGAAATGATTCATTAAATTATTCTGCTTCAAATACAGAATATTATTCTAATAATAACTTATCTGATCAGTGGAGCTACAGGGACACTACCAAAGGCAATACATACATAACCAATAATTATTATGATGATTATTATGATTATGCTTATACGGCCAGACTAAAAAGATTTTATCATCCTTCCTATTTCGGATATTACGACAGTTATTATACTGACCTTTACTGGTATACTTATGATCCATTCTTCTGGGGTACCAGCATTTATTTAGGATATAACTGGTGGTTACCATCATTCTATTTTGGAATTTCTCCATTCTGGCATTGGGGATTCTATAGTAGTTTCTATGTTCCATACTACTATTCTCCTGCTTATGGGCATTATCCGGGTCATTATGGATATAATCATAATAGATATTATTATGGCAGCAGGAATAATACCTACTACTATAACAGTTATGATAAAACATCACACTATAATGGAGCAAGAGGAACAAATGCAGGTGCAAGATCATATATTAGCTCAACAATGCCTTTCAACCAGAAATATGAAATGTCCACAGTTAATGCTATGAGATCTTCAGGATCAACGCAATCCGGTGCAAGAATTTCAAATCCTAATAATAGTAATTTAAGGTATCAGACATCTACACCTAACAGAACAAACAGTATTAACAATTCTAAAAATACGGTAAACTCTCAGATTAAAGCCCCGGGCAATAACCAGCAGAGATCTGTTTATAAGTCATATAATACCCCTAATAACATAAATAATAACAATAGAGGTAATTATTCAAACAGAAGGCAATATATTGAAAATGCACCAAAGACGGCACCACGACCAAGGTCATATCAATATAGTCCACAAAACGCGCCACAAAGGCAGGAAATGCAAATGCGTTCAGCCCCTAATAACGGTTCATTATTTAAAAGCTTAGAAAGAGGATTCTCAGGCGGAAGCGGACGTTCTTCTGGTGGCAATACCTCTGGTGGAGGACATTCATCAGGTAGTGGAAGCCATGGTGGAAGAAGATAAAGACAGAAGCGCAGAAGTTTCAATATTAATAAATGAAATTTCTGCGTTTTCATTTTTTTATCTTTAAAAATTATGTTATCTTTGTATTTAATTAACAGTAAAAGCACAATTTTAAATTATAAAAAACTAACATTAGTACCAAACATTCCAATCATGAAATATATTTTTATTAATTAAATTTTATAAAATGAAAAAAATAAATGTTTTAATAATTGCTGCTTTAATTTCAATATTAAAATTAAATGCGCAAAATAGTGGGGATGCTTTACGATATTCTAATACTACAATAGGAGGAACTGCAAGATCCATGTCAATGGGAGGTGCATTTGGTGCCTTGGGTGGCGATTTTTCATCCCTGAGTATTAATCCGGCAGGATTGGGTGTATACAAAACTTCTGAATTTACTTTTACACCTTCTATTTTTTCAGGGAAAACCTCCTCAACTTACAATGGAACTAACATGGAAGATATTAAATATAATCTTAACCTAAGTAATGCCGGTATGGTTTTAACATATAAAAATAATTCATCAAATCCGGACTGGATATCTTTTTCATTAGGATTAGGTTATAACAGAACCAATAACTTCAATAACCAGTCATACATTGAAGGAAGAAATTTCAATAATTCTCTCCTTGATTATTATACTGCTTATGCCAATAAAAAAGACCCAAAAAATCTTGATTCATTCTATGAAGGTCTTGCTTATGATGCAAACCTAATATACGAAAAAGATACTATTAACCATAACTATACAAATGATATGAAACACAATAATATTTATGGTGAATTACAAAGAAAATCAATAACTACAGGTGGCTCTACCGGAGAATTTGTATTATCAATGGGAGCTAACTATAAAGATAAATTTTATATCGGCGGTACAATTGGCATTACTACTTTAAACTATACGGAACAATCTGAATATCAAGAGATCGACATGCACGATTCAATACCATTTTTCAGATCTCTTAAACTTAATGAAGACCTTACAACTACCGGAGAAGGTTTTAATCTAAAATTTGGCATTATATACAGAATTACCGATTGGGTCAGAATTGGCGCAGCTTTCCATTCACCTACATTCTATACAATGACAGATGAATACAGCAAAACAATGACATCAACTTTTGATTCTGCAGGTTATAATTCCTCAGTAAATTCTCCTTCAGGTAAATTTGATTATGAATTCACTACACCTATGAGAGCTATTGGCAGTATTGGTTTTGTAATTGCCAAAAGAGCTCTATTAAGTGCTGATTATGAATTTGTAGATTATGCAGATGCAAGATTCAGATCTGATAATGATAATTCCTCACTAATGGATGTTAATACTGTAATTCAACAAACATATAAAGCAACTTCCAATATTAAATTGGGTGGAGAATATAAATTAGACCCGGTATCTTTCAGAGCAGGGTTTGCTTATTACGGCAATCCTTATAAATCAGGAATGGGTCCTGACGCAAGCAGAAAAAATTATACTCTGGGTATTGGATTCAGAGAAGATAATTATTTTATAGATTTTTCATATGTATTAACAAAATATAATGAAAATTACTACCTTTATGATCCTACTGTGATAAATGTAAATCCTGTAAAAAATGAGATAACAACAAATAATTTTCTTTTGACACTAGGATTTAAATTTTAATATTCAGCCTATTATCTTTTAAATAAGCAGAGCAGGTATGCTTTATTGATTCTGAAACTGGTATAAATTTGTAATTTATTGCATTCACTATTCTTTCATTTGAATAGAAATACTTCTGATTTGCCGTCCTTGCGGTTTCTTTTGTAATTAATGGTTTTAGACCGGCAATCAATGATTTAAGTTTTTCTATTCTCCAGGCAATTCCACTTAAGAATGGATTTACTTTGATATATGGCTTTTTAAAATTGAAGTTTAAAGATATATCATCATACAACTTTCTGTATGAAACATTTTCAGATGATAATATAAAGCGTTCATTACTTATTTCAGAGCTCATCAGAAGAACTAATATCTTTGCAACATCACGAACATCAACAAATCCATTAACTCCTTTTGTATAATATTTTAATCCCTTATACCCTACCTGAAACATCTGACAACTTCCTTTTGACCAGTCACCAGGACCAATTATAATTGAAGGATTTACAATAACCGCATTCAGACCTTCAGCTATTCCACGCCATACTTCTTTTTCTGCAAGATACTTACTCAGAGAATAGACTGAGATTTCTCCAGTTTCATCCATATCTGTATTTTCATTGGTTATTTTATTTTCATTTTTTGCTCTTCCAAGTGTTGCGATACTGCTAACATATGCAAACTTTCTAATATTTTTATCAATAGAAATATTTATCAGATTTTCAGTTCCTTTGACATTATTGTTTATCATTTGTTCATGATCTGAAGTATCAAAAGACACTGTTGCTGCACAATGATATACATTATCAATGTCATCAAATAATTTTTCAAGACCTAAATAGTCAAGCATATCACCTTCAACCCATTCTATTTTGTTAAAAAGTTCATCAAATTTATCGTCATAATAACTAAATATCTTTTTAGTAAGTGAAATTGATGAAGATTCACGCCTTAATGCTCTGACTTTTTCTCCTTTTTTAATCAGTTCAAAAAGTAAATGAGACCCAACCAATCCGGTTCCGCCTGTTACAAAAACCATAATTCAGATGTTTATAAAGTTATTCATAATTCTATTTTATCTTATAACTGTCAAGTTATCAAAACAAAATTATAATATAATTTTAATCGGGTAAAGATACTATTTATTATAGACTCAGATTTCTTTATTCACTAATAATTTAATTAAATTGCAAATACAGAAAATAATAATAATAAATATCAAATTTCACAAATCATTAATTTACAATCAATAAGTTATTGATAATTATTTTTTTTTGTAAGAAAATTTATCTATTTTCTAAATTTAACGTAGGTTTGTATTCATTTACAATAAATACTTGAAAAATAACATAAAGATATAATGGCAAAACAGGTTAAACCGACAAAACAGGTACATAATAAGCCTAAAGTAAAGAATATTCCTAAACAAAATATAAAAAATTTATACACTATTATTGAAGATTGGCTTGAAAAGAGAAGTTTCAAAGTCTTTTTGACTATAGGATTTTTATGTCTGATTTTTTCTGTACTGCTTTTTAATGCAAGAATCGATGAAGGTGGTGATGACTCTTCTTATATCCAGGCAGGATATAACTGGGCAAGTGATTTTTTTCACTATTACTATTCTTTTCAGGCCCCTTTATATCCCTTAATACTTAGTATTCCTATTAAATTGTTCGGACTTAATCTGATTTTACTTAAATCATTGTCATTAATCTTTAATCTTCTAAATCTCTTTTTCCTTTATAAAGCATTAAAAGGAAGAATTCCATACCTTATTATGTTCACAATGCTTATTATAATATCAATGTCTTCATATTTTCTCTACTTTGCCAGCCAGACATATAATGAAGCATTCTTTCTTTTCGTACAGGCATTGTTTTTTTATGGATTTTTTAAATTATTGGATACTATTGATAATAAAGGAAATGCCATTAAAGAAACATGGAAACTATGGTTATTAACAGGATTCCTATCCTTTTTAATGTTAATCACTAAAAATATTGCAATAGGTGTTATTGGCGTTGTTATTGTATATTTCATAATAAAAAAGCAATATTATAATTCTATTATATCCATTATTTCAATTGGCATTTTCGCTTTAATTTTTCAGGTTGCTAGAAATCTGATTTGGGGAGGTGCTCTACAATACACGTCTCAAGGTAAAACCTTATTATTAAAAGACCCATATGATACTACAAAAGGGTATGAAGATCTGTGGGGATATTTCAGTAGATTAATTAATAATGCTGATTTATTTCTTTCAAAAAGATTCATGCAAATAATCGGATTTAAAAATGAAAGTTCTATTGAAACAAGCACTGGATTAACAATATTTATTGTTATTCTAATGTTGTGGAGCTTATATCGTATTTTTAAGAACAAAAACAAATATATGCTTTTTATAAGTCTATATTCAATTTTAATACCAGGACTTATTTTTACATCTATACAAACCCGATGGGATCAACCTAGACTTATTCTAATCCTTGTTCCTTTTTTATTATTATCTATATTGTATGGTCTATATGATATTTTCAAAAAAGGGAATTCTATTATCCAAAGTATATTTATCTACTTAATTATATTTATTTTGATACCTCCGATTTATTCTACTTTCAGTAAAATACCAGAAAACATTAAAATATTAAAATACAATTTAAAAGGTAATATTTACTATGGATATACCCCTGACTGGGAAAATTTTCTGCGAATGAGTGAGTGGTGCGGTAAAAATTTACCTAAAGGTTC
>JAUZOY010000072.1 GCA_030706235.1 Bacteroidota bacterium
CCGGTACAAATTGATGCTTTTGTAGCACTTGCAGTTACAACAGGAAGTGAGTTTACCGTAATTGTTACACTATTTGTATTAGTACAACCTGCAGCGGAAGTGCCGGTTACAGTATATGTGGTAGTTATTGTAGGCGAAACGACTTTAGAAGTTCCTGTTCCCAGACCATTATTCCAGGAATAAGCAGAAGCCCCTCCGGCAATAAGAGAATCAGATGCTCCAATACAAATAGCTGTTTTGGTAACAGTTGCTGTAACTGAAGGTTTGGGATTGACTGTAATAACTGCGTTGGCAGTATTAGTACAACCGGCTGTTGATGTTCCTGTGACTGTATATGTTATTGTAGTTGTTGGACTAACAATTTTCTGACTTCCTGAACCAAGACCATTGCTCCATGCGTATGTTGAAGCACCTGAAGCATTCAGTGTATCCTGAACGCCGTTACAGATAGTAGGCTTTTTTGCGGTTGCTGTTACTGAAGGAACAGAATTAATTCCTAATATTGTTACTTGTGAAGTAGCTGTACATCCTGCATAAGTTACAGAAACGATATATGTTATTGAAGTAGTTGGCGTAGATATTACCGATTGACTGGTAGTATTATTTAAGAACGTGGCTGGGGACCATGAATAACTTATTGCATCTGAACCGCCTCCTGCATTAAGCGTAGTACTGCTTCCGCTACAAACAGATCTGTCAGAACCTGCATTTGCTCCTTTAACTACTATAGTTTTGTTTCCTGATGCTGTACATCCATTTGCATCTGTTACAGTGATTTTATAATTCCTTGTTGCAGTAGGTGTTGCAGTAGGACTTTGTACAGTTGAAGAGCTTAGTCCCGAAGTAGGAGACCAATTATATGTCCATGGGCTTACACCGCTTTGACCAGTAACGTCCAGTGTCGTACTACCTCCTTTGCATATTGTATCATCGACAGATGTTGCTGTTACCGGATCCAATGGGTTAACAGTGATAATTACCTTGTCTGTTGCATTACAACCATTATTATCAGTCGTAACTATTGTATATGTAGTTGTAACAGTAGGTTGAGCAACAGGATTGGGAATAGTTGTCGAACTTAATCCTGTTGCCGGAGACCAATTATAAGAGTAGGAAGGAGTACCGTCAAAATTTGAAACATCTAATGACAATGTATTCCCACATCCTATAGTTCCTGTTCCTGTTGCTATTATAGAATATACTGTAATAAACATCTGGCTTGTTGCAGTTGCTCCTGAATGGTCTGTTACAGTTACTGTATAAGTTGTAGATATTGTTGGTGTGGCTATTGGATTTGCTACTGTATCTGATGATAATCCGGTAGACGGTGACCATTTATATTTATATGGTGCAGTACCACCCGAAGCTGTTGGTGCTCCCCCGATAGAATTCATATCAAAATTACATGCATTATAATATGAAGCTCCGGCATCTGCTGTCAATGCCTGTCCTTTTGATGAATTTGGAGCAAAAAACATACAAATAGCTATAAATATCAGAATTAATGACGATAAATTAATCCTGTACATTTTAAACTTTCCAACTTTTGAAATCCTGTAAATTTTAGTCATGTCTGTTAATTTAAGTATTGTATATTTATGAAGCAGTTATCTATACGTAAACCTTACAAAATTGTTCCTGTTTTATGCAAAATTTAATATAAACACGGAATTTTACCTGCTATTTACTGAAAAACATTTTGTCTTTATTAAGACAAATGTTGGATTATTAAGTTGCAAAAACAAGAAAAATAATATAAATTAAAATATTTTTATAAGTATAATTCTTTTATCTTTAATTATGATTTAAAAGTTTGCGTTTTATATATTATTGTATAAAGTGCATATGTTTATATAATTTATTGATGTTAAAGCAATAATTTTGCAAATATAGCAATTATTTTACAAATGGTCTTTTTTTAAACGGTTTTGTGAAAAAGAAAAGCCTCTGTATCATAGAATACAGAGGCTTTGTCAATAAATTAATATTTTATTCTATCTATACAAGGGTTTTCAGATTCTCATCTGCTTCTTCAGAGCCAAGTTCGAGAGCTTTTTCCCAGTCTGCTTTTGCACCTTCATAATCTTTCATTGCATATTTAGTTTCACCTCTTCTGTTATAAATCCAGGCGAGAGAATCCAAATATTCATCGTCTTCTTCTATTATAGGTTCTACAATTTCAATTGCAGTATTTATATCTTTAAGCGCATCTGAGAAATTTTCCATTTCAGCTTTAGTTTCGGCTCTGCTTATATAAAAGAATGGGTCATCCGGATTAATATAGATAGCTTTATCATAATCTTCCAATGCTCCTTTAAAATCCTCCAGTTCGGATTTAACATCTCCTCTGTTGGAATAAGCTTCAGCATAATCAGGTTCAAGTTCTATGACTTTATCATAATCATTGATAGCTCCCTTAAAATCATCTTTGAAGTATTTAGCATCTGCTCTTCCGAGATATGAATCAGTATCAGCGGGATCTAATGAAATTGCTTTGTCATAAAATTTTATAGCTTCATCATATTCTTCTTTTTCAGCTTTGATTTCTGCAATATAAAATATCGCATCTGCATTTTCAGGTTCAATTTCGACAACCTTTGTAAAATTATTCAGGGCTGCATCATAATTCTCGGCATCAAATTCTTTTATACCATCTTCCAGATATTTTTCTATTTCTGATTTCATGTTTTTATTATTAATTTTTGATTTTTTAATTATTTTAAAAGGCTGTTATAATTGACCTTATCAAAAAGGATTTTTTCAATATTATCTATTGATATTCTTTCCTGGAACATATTGTCCCTGTTTCTTATAGTTACCTGACCATCATTAAAGGTATCATAATCAATAGTTACGCAGTATGGAGTACCTATTGCATCCTGTCTTCTGTAACGTTTACCGATAGCATCTTTTTCATCATAGAAACAATTAAAATGTGGCTTCAGTTTGTTCATTATCTCTCTGGCTTTTTCAGGTAGTCCATCTTTTTTAACAAGAGGTAATATTGCAACTTTATATGGAGCTAATATTGGCGGAATATTCAAGACAGTACGAATATCTACCTTGTCTCCGTTCTTTACTTCTTCTTCTTTGAAAGAATTGCATAATATTACAAGGAACATTCTGTCAACACCAATAGATGTTTCTATTACGTAAGGTATATAATTTTTATTTATTTCAGGATCGAAATATTGTAGTTTTTTCCCACTAAATTCCTGATGTTGTTTAAGATCAAAATCTGTTCTTGAATGAATGCCTTCCACTTCTTTAAATCCGAATGGGAACATATATTCAATATCTACGGCAGCATTGGCATAATGAGCAAGTTTTACATGGTCCTTATACCTGTAATATTCTTTGTTTATACCCAAAGAAAGATGCCATTTCATTCTTTCTTCTTTCCAGTATTCATACCATTTTCTATCTTCTCCCGGGCGAACGAAAAACTGCATTTCCATCTGTTCGAACTCACGCATTCGCATTATAAACTGACGAGCAATTATTTCATTTCGGAATGCTTTCCCTATCTGCGCAATTCCAAATGGGATTTTCATCCTTCCTGTTTTCTGAACATTGATGAAATTAACAAATATTCCCTGAGCAGTTTCAGGTCTGAGATAAATTTCATCTGCTTCATCAGCTGTTGAACCCATTTTGGTAGAAAACATCAGATTAAACTGTCTTACACTTGTCCAGTTTTTTGTATTTGAAATCGGACAGACAATATCGTTTTCAATTATCAGATCTCTCAGACCATCCAAGTCATTTTTCTCAAGAAGATTGCTCATCCGGTTGAGTAACGTAGCTGCTTTATCTTCATTCCCTGCTGCCATGTATTCATCTGCTTTACTCTCAATAAGTTCATCTGCTCTGTATCTTTTATTAGAATCCTTATTGTCTATCATAGGATCATTGAAACTGTCAACGTGTCCTGATGCTTTCCATATTGTTGGATGCATGAAAATGGAAGAGTCTATTCCAACCACATTTTCATTAAACTGTACCATGGCTTTCCACCAGTAATCTTTAATATTTTTCTTTAGTTCTGATCCATTCTGTCCATAATCGTAGACAGCTCCAAGTCCGTCATATATCTCACTTGATGGAAATACAAATCCATATTCCTTTGAGTGTGAGATTACTTTTTTAAATATATCTTCATTTGCCATAATGGTCGCAAAATTAACAATAAAATTATTATTCTAGATATTCATATCTGAAATTTCTGTTTTCCTGTTCCATAATCTTCCTCTTTTACCTGCAGCTGTGTTTCCTAAAATTTTTTTAAATCTTTCTTCATCCATGTTTTCCCATTCTTCCTTAGTCATTCCTAAAAGTTCCTCATGCGGCATCAGTTCTTTATCATTGTGTGGTTTGGCAAATTTGTTCCAGGGACAAGCATCCTGACAAATATCGCAACCATAAATATTCCTTGCTATTAATTCTTTATAATTATCAGGTACATTTTTTCTTTGTTCTATTGTCAGGTAAGAAATACATTTTCTTGCATCAAGTTTATGAGGAGCTATCAGAGCTTTAGTCGGACATGCATCTATACATTTTCTACATTCCCCGCAAAGATTTGGGGCAGGCGAATCACTTTCAAGTTCATAATCTATTATTATCTCGCTTATAAAGTGAAATGAACCAACTTCCTCGTTTATCAGAATATTATTCTTTCCAATCCAACCAAGACCGCATCTTGCTGCCCATGCTTTTTCCAGCACCGGGGCTGAGTCAACAAAAACCCTTCCATTTATTCCATTGTCAAGTTTTTTTATATAATCAAGTAATAAAAACAATCTTCGTTTTATTACAACATGGTAATCTTCTCCATATGTATAAATAGAAATCAGAGGTACTTCTTTGCCTTTTTGTCTTTCGGCAGGATAATAGTTTGTGAGGAGAGAAATTACTGTTTGGGCATTTTCAACTAATAACGCAGGATTAATTCTTTTTTCAACATTTCTTTCCAGATATTCCATTTCTCCATTAAATCCTTCACTTATCCAATCTTTAAAAAACTTTCCCATCTCTTCAAACTTATCAGCATGCGCAAACCCACATGATGTAAAACCTAATTCCAAAGCTTTTTCCCTAATTTCTCCTTTCAGATCAATCATTATTCATTATAATTTTATTTTGTGAAGTTACGAAAATATTTTGAAATGGTTATTTATTTCTTTCTGCACTTTCTTGTTTGGAAAAGGGTGAAATGATTCTCTATTTATATGTGTTCAATTAGTTAGAATAGATAGATAAATATTAAGTTCATTTATTGTAATTGAAATACTTTTTCAGCTTATTAAAAGGCGATTCATAAAAGTGCCAGGACATTATTGATATTAATATGGTAAGAATAAAATATTTCAAAGGATTTTCTCCTATATGAAATTGTGAGTTTATATATGTCATGAAATAGTGGTAAACGTAAAGTCCATAACTGATTTTACCAAGATATATAATTACCTTATTCTCTAAAAATTTTTGAGCTATACCGGTATAACGCCTAAGGCTTGCATTCCCAATCAGCCAGAAACAAAATATTGCCATAGTAAAACGCATAAATATTGCACAGTACATAGATTGTTCATGAAATACACGTACAACAGAAAGAATGATAAATATTAAAAGAGAAATAAGGAAAAGATAGAATTTTTTAATTATAGATTCAAGTAGTGACGGTTTGTAAATTTTTAAATATGCAAGAATTGCACCGAACCCAAAACAATCAAAACAGCATGGGGTTAAACCATATGAAATAAGCCATATTCTTTTCGGATCAAATATGAAATATAAGATTCCTCTGCTGAAAATTGCAAGAAATATTATAAAGATGAAAGCTTTTAATAAATGCTTTTTAGGTGTAAACAAAACCAATAAAGGGAAAAACAGATAAAATTGTTCTTCTATAGCTAATGACCATAAATGTGTATAGACATAGCAATTTTTCCCTGTTAGACTCCACATTATGTTTGAAGAATAGGTCAGGTACCAGCTTATATTTTCTTTTGCAGTAGGAATATTTAGAAAATATCCTGCAATAACAACCAGGTAATATAATGGAAAAATTCTGAGAAATCTTCTTGCATAGAATTGTTTTAACGTAAATATGTTGGAGGATTTATCTGCATTTTGTTCTTTGGCTTTTATTAATATCTGTGTTATTAAAAATCCGCTTAATACAAAAAACATATTGACTCCTGACGAGGATAAAGATGTGTTTATTATTTTTAAAATATTATAAGAATATGGTACCCAATGACCATACATTACTGAAGAGACAGCTAAAAAACGAAATCCATCTAACTGAATCTGATATTCCTTATCCATTTGAATTTATAAAAAAATAAGATTAATATCTATTACTTTAAGCTGATCACTTATAAAAAACAATGCAAATATATGCATTATTTTATAAAATCATATTTTAATAATTATTTTGTATGTATGTAATAATAAATAATTATGTTAAAATATTTTTTATTGTTTTAGTTTAAATTTAGAAGCAAAAAAAATGCATATTTAAAAATATAAATTAATATTTTTTATATTTAATTCTATTTTATGAAATTTTCTTATGTTTGCATCAATAATGGATTATGTTAATAATTTAAATATGGATAAAAAAAGATTTAATTCGAAATGCTTTTCCCAAAACGTTCAAATTAATAAGATAAAATGGTTCCTTGTAATTTTAAATGTAATTGTTGTTATGCTTTCATCATTAATTTTAAAAGCATCTCCAAAAAATACAGATGAAGTATTAAGGGCTTTGGAGAAAAATGATAGAAAACTAGCCCGCATAATTCTTAATAAATTGGTAAGTCAACCGGAATCAAAATTAGAATCTTCAATTCTTTTAATGTTTATGAATAATATTGAGGGTAAGGAAGAGAATCTGGCAATTATGAAAGATATTCTTCCATTATTAAATGATCCGAATCCTTATTTGTATTCATTATGGTTTGATGAAGCTGTTACAAATGGATATGGGAAGAAGGAAGAAAAAAGAATAAACTTTTTAAAATCTCTTCTTAATGACAAGAAAATAAATGAAAGTATTAAAGCTTCTTTAATGTATGCAATCGGTTTGCATAATACTTTTATAAATAATAATAAAGAAGCAGATAAATATTATAAAGATGTTAAATCAATTAAAGATTGGCAATTTGCAGGTCCATTTGATAATATTTCAGGAAGTGGATTTGACAAAAACTATGGACCTTTAGATCATCCTGAACCGGAATATGTATTTAAGTCAAAAACAAATGCAGATATAAAATGGTTCACGCCTAAATATCCTCAAAGAGATCCGTGGGTATCTTCATCATATCATTTGCCGACTGATCAATGTGTTATGTATGGTCAAACATTTGTAAACAGTTCCGTTGAACAGGATGTGATTTTATCATTAGGTGCATATGGAAGTTTTAAAGTATGGGTAAATGACCAATTAGCTCTTGAGCAGGAGGAAGAAAACAAAACTGATTTAGAGGTATCTCAGAAACAAATAAAACTTAGAATAGGTGAAAATAGAATATTGATTCAATTAGGATTTACTAATGCTGTAGATTATCCCAATTTTATTGTAAGAATACTAAATAAGAAAGGTGAACCTATTGATGGCCTGACAATAAATAGTACTTATAAAAAATATATGAAAGGAACTAAGGATGATATAGGAATACCATTTACACATTTTGCAGAATATTATTTTGAAAATAAAATTAAAGAGGATCCGGATAATATTTTAAATTATATTTTACTCTCGAAAGCATATTATAGAAGTCAAAAGCATAATCAAGCAATAGAAATACTAAAAAAAGCACAACAATTATATCCGAACAACATATTTATAAACTATGAATTAATTCTGAATTATAATAAAATGAATGATAGAACAGAATTAATTAAGCAAATTGAACATATCAGATCAATGGATCCTGATTTTTTATTATTAGCTTATTATGACTTTAATATAAATTTCGATAATGAGAATTATACTGAATCTAAAAAGTATCTTCAGAAAATAAAAGAACACATTGGAGGAGATGATGAAAATTATATTAGTAATGAGTTAAAACAACTCAAAGCAGATCATAACTATCAAACTTTATATGATGAAATAGAAAGAGCATATAATAAATATCCTGAAAATACTGAATTTGTTAAATATAAATTTCAAATATTAAAAAACAGAAATTTATCTGAAGAAGCCATAATTATTCTTGAAAAATATTTAAAGAATAATTATAATGCTAAAATCTTTGAAATGCTTATGGATGAATACACCAGTCTCGGAAATAAATCTAAAGTAGAAAAAAGCCTTACTAAAATGAATAGTATTTATCCTGAAGAAATTAAATATATTGATATGCTAACTAACTATTATTATAATATACGGGATTTTAAAAGTTCATTAGATATTGTAAATAAAGGATTGACTAACAGCCCATATAATGTAACATATTTGTCAAATAGAGGTTACATAGATGAAGCTCTTAAAAATGACAGGGATGCAATCATCGATTTTAACAAAGCTATACAGTATAATCCGAATTTATTTGATGAACGTGAACAAATAAGACAATTACAAGATAAAAAACCTATATTATCTTATTTTAAAGATCCGGATGTTTATGAAACAATTAAGACTGAACTTGAAAAAATGGAAAAAACAGATGATAATTATCAATATATCTTCTACAATAAAAATTATGCAGTTTATCCTGAGGGAGCCTTTGTTGAATATACAAGTGTAGCTTTAAAAGTTCAAAATAAATCCGGTTTGGATTATTGGAAAGATGCATCAATTTCCTATAATGATGGCAGACAAAAATTAATAATTGAAAAGGCAGAAGTCATTAAACAAAATGGACAGAAAGTAACTGCTGAACAAAATGGGAACAGACTTGTATTCCCTTCATTGGAAATAAACGATGTTGTATATATTGAATACAGAATTAATAATTATACAAGTGGTTTATTAAGCAAAGATTTCTTCGATACGTTTGTTTTCAATGATTTTGTTAATGTAAGTAAATCAAAATATCGTCTTTTGACTCCTAAAAATTATAAATTCGAAATCAAAACAAAAAACATAGATATAAAACCTAAAAAAACAGAAATAGAAGATTTTGACAGTTATGAATGGGAGTTTATTAATCCTGCTAAATGTAAACATGAAGATTATATGCCTTCAAATCATGAAATTGGAATGGTTTTAAATATATCATCTATTGAAAACTGGAAAAAGATCGCTGAGTGGTATAATAATATAGCAATTCCACAGGCAAAACAGGATTATAATGTTATTCAGGCTTATAATAAGATTTTTGAAAATAGAAATCCGGATACAGATTTTAAAAAAGCTAAAGCTATTTACGATTATATCTCTAAGAATATAGGATATAGTTCTGTTTCTTTTAGACAAAGTAATTATATACCTCAAAAACCTTTGGTTACACTAAGTACCCAATTAGGTGATTGTAAGGATTTATCTATATTGTATTATACACTTGCAAAAATGGCCGGATTAAATGTTCACATTGTATTGGTTAATACAAGAGATAATGGTGAAGAAACAATCAAGTTACCCTCTGTCGAATTTAATCATGTTATAGTAAAAATAAATTTAAGTGACAGAGTAATATATCAGGAGCTTACAGATGATAAATTAATGTTTGGTTCAATGCCGAATAATCTTTTAAATTCTCAGGCTTTAATTATTCCAAACACAAAAGATGATCCGGAAGGAACTGATCTGATACATATTCCATCTAATATGATGAATAATAATGAGATATCAAGGAATATTTTTGTGAAAGTTGATAATGATAATAATTTGAATGTCAAAACAGAATTTATTGCTAATGGAAATATTGCCTCAATTTCAAGACATAAATACTGCGGTTTGAATAATAATGAATTAGAAGATAAAATAAAAGCAGATTTAAATAGTAATTTTGAGAATAAACTTATTTTATCTTCTTATAATATTGATAATCTTGAAGAAAAAGATAGCATTTTCAGAATAAGCTGTAATATTAAATTAGATGGTGAAGTAAAATCAATTGGAAATTTAAAGGCTGTAAAACTACCATTTTTTGAAAAAATATTTACAAATAATGTTTTTGTTAATGATGAAAGACATTATCCCATTATTTATTCTAAATATGAAGATACAGATTTCTATAATACTGAAATTATTATTGAATTACCAAAGGGCTCTTTAATTGAAAAATTACCTGATAATACTGAAATTAAAAATGATTTTATAAATTATAAATTAATTGTGGAAAAACTTAAGGATAATACTATCAAATTCACCAGAAAGGTTAAAATAGATACTAAAACAATTTCTGAATCTTATTATAATGAATTTAGAAATACAATTAAAAAAATACTAAAAGCTGAGGATGTTTATATAGCTTATAAGTGATTATTATTAATCAAATAAATATTATAAGAAATTAATTGAGGCCTAGGTAATTATTAAATTTCAATTTTCAAACCATCATATGCAACTCTGATAAAAGAAGGCAGTTCATCATTTATTTCATCATGAAGACCCATTTGATGACTTACGTGAGTTATATAAGCTTTGTCAGGATTAATATCATAAAGGAAATTTATTGACTGAGAGAGTGTAAAATGAGATATATGTGGAGTTTTGCGTAATGCGTTAATAACTACTATTTTAGAACCTCTGATTTTATCTTTTTCAATTTCAGAGACAAAACTTGCATCGGTAATATATGTAAAGTCTCCGATACGATATCCAAAAACATTCATTTTATAATGAAGACACAGGATAGGTATAATTCTGACATTGTTTATATAAAAAGTCTTGTTTTCAATTGTATGAAAGGTAATCTGCGGAATGCCGGGATATTTAACTTCTGCAAAAACATATGAATATTCTCTCCTGATAGATTCCTGTGAGTATATACTTGCATAAACATCTATGGGTTTTTTTAGAATAAAATTAAAAGCACGAATATCATCCATGCCGCCGATATGATCTTTATGACCGTGTGTAATAATCAGTGCATCAAGTTTTGAAGGCTTTTCTCTTAGCATCTGCTGACGAAAATCAGGCCCTGAATCTATTACAAAAATATTATCATCTACTTCAATCATAATAGAAGACCTCAGTCGTTTATCTTTTTCATTAAGCGACCTACATACATTACATTTACAAGCAATTACCGGTACTCCCTGCGATGTTCCTGTTCCTAAAAAAGTTACTCTCATTAATTAATTATGCAGACTTCTATAATAAAGCAAAAGTATACATTTTTTTAAAATGATAATAATATAATGATATTTGAAAATTTAACGTTTATTTAATGTTGCATATTTTAAATTATAATAATTTTGCTTTCAATTGATAATATTAAATAATGGAAACCGAAAACATTAAAATACTCCTGGTTGATGATGAGCCTGATATACTCGATTTTATGGGTTATAATCTTAGAAAGGAAAATTATATAGTCTTTACATCTACTAATGGGAAAGAAGGTATAGAGATTGCAATAAAGGAAAAACCTCATCTGATAATTTTGGATGTTATGATGCCTGAAATGGATGGTATAGAAACATGTTATAAACTCAAGGAAATACCTGAACTATCTAAAACACTGATAGTTTTTCTGACAGCAAGAAACGAAGATTATTCACTCATTGCAGGATATGATGCCGGAGCCGATGATTATATTTCAAAACCGGTAAAGCCTAAAGTATTACTTTCTAAAATAAAAGCGATATTAAAAAGGTATAATTTCGGTGATAGCGAAATCAATAAAGAATCCGTCGTTAATATTGCAGATCTGATAATTGACAAAGAGAAATATGTTGTAATTAAAAATGGGGAAGAATTTACATTATCGAAGAAAGAGTTTGATCTTCTTGTACTTCTTACCTCAAAACCTGATAAAGTCTTTACCAGAGATGAAATATATGAAAAAGTCTGGGGTAATGATGTAATTGTCGGCGAAAGAACAATAGATGTTCATATTCGAAGGATCAGGGAAAAACTTGATATTTCAAATATCAGTACAGTAAAAGGTGTAGGGTATAAATTTGAAATATAATTGATAATATGTTAATTTGCCGAAGTTTCCGGCGAAGTACCGTAATATTAATATTTCGCTGCTACGCAGCTTACAGAAAGGAGTGGGGTAATACTTATTCTATAAATATTATGCTGCTACGCAGCTGAATATAGATGATCTTGTATCGGTAGGTATAACGGATAGAATAATACGAAACAAAATTACAAGATAAATTAGATGAAAGTTGATAATTTATTAATTAGAAAATGGATTAATAGGTGCTTAGCACAGGGAATATTTATATAAACAGAGATGAGTTAATTTTTTATCAGGTGCGTAGCACTGATGATATTTATAGCAAACAAAAGAAATATATTTTATGAGGTACAGAGTACCGGTAATATTAAACAATATTTCAATAATTTTTAACAAATCCTATTACGATAATTCTTCGGATATTTGTAAATCAAAACTGAAA
>JAUZOY010000073.1 GCA_030706235.1 Bacteroidota bacterium
AGTTACAGGTTGGGTCAGAGGACCATTGTCTCTGAAAATAGAATCTGAAGACTATAAAAACAGTATTTTCAATGTCAAAGCGGCAAGTTTTGCTTTTTCACCTGATAAAGCTTTTGTTAAAGAACAAATAATAGATGCAGGCAATGGACTCGAAAGCGATTACAAAAGGCTTGGTAAAAAAGTAAAAAATAAAATAATTCTTTGTAATATTAAGCTTGCAACGGAGGATACTTCTCTAAGAAATGTATCACTAAGAGCTAAAACACAATTTGCAATCAACAATAAAGCCAAAGCAATAATATTTATTGATGAGCGCCCCAACGGAGCTATTTATACAGGAAGATTATCATTTAATGGTAAACCTTGCCCCATTCCGGCAATTTGTATTAATGGACATGATGGTGAAAAATTGCGTTCAGATATAGTAGCCGGAAAAAAAATTACAGCAACATTGGAGATGTCAAATCAAAATGGCATATTCAAACCACGAAATATTATAGGCACAATTAAAGGAAATTCTAACCCGGAAGAAATTGTAATAGTATGCGGACATCTTGATAGCTGGGATGTTGGAACTGGGGCAATAGATAACGGAATGGGCTCTATGGAAATAACAGACATTGCACGAACTTTTAAAGCTTTAAACCTTAAAACTAAAAGGACAATCTGGTTTATTAATTTTATGGGTGAAGAAATCGGTTTATTAGGCTCAAAAGCATTTGTTGAAGATTTAAAAAAGAAAGATATTCTGAAAAATATCCGATGTGTTATTAACCTGGATATAACAGGAAATCCAAAAGGATTCAGAACAAATCGAGAGGAAATGAAAAATTTCATAGATTCAATTGGAAAGCAAATGAATGTAATAGATTCAGTTTTCCAAAATAAAAATGCTGTTGAAATGGGTACCAGCACTGATCATCAGTATTTTATGATGGAAGGTATTACTGTCATCCGCCCTATAAATAATATGAAAACTCCTACAGATTGTTATCATTCAGACTGTGATACTTTCGATAAAATTTATAAAACGGATATGGTTAACGAAACAAGATTTACCTCTATGCTTCTTTATTCAATAGCTAATGCGAATAAGCTCCCCGAGAAATTAGATGTTGAAGAAAACAATAAACTTCTTATCAAACTTGGTATGAAAGAACTTATAAAAAAATAATTCTTTAATAATTAATACGAATTCAACTCCAGAAGTGTGTCGTTGCATGGAACGTCTCACTTCTGGGGTTGAATAAATCATATATTTGACTTAGAAATCAATCTGTTTTTACAATACTTTCTGTTTGAATTGTCAGATAATTATCCATTCCCATCTGATCAATCTGAGCCTTCTGTTTTTCAGCCCAATCAACATGATTTTCTTCCATTTTTAATATCTTAGTAAGAAGATCATCAGTACCTTTGTCTCCTATTTCACGAGCAATTTTTATTGCATTGTTATATGATTTGACAGCATCCAGTTCTGCATCATAGTCATAATCTATAATCTCCGTTACAGTCTTTCCTATCTTTATCTTATTTAGGTAAGAAACTGTTGGAGATCCATCAAAAAAGAGAATTCTTTCAATAAGCCATTCAGCATGATGCATTTCTTCAACAGCTTGTTTTTCAATAGTTTTATGTAGTTTGTTATAGCCCCAGTTTTCACACATTTCTGAATGTACCATATACTGGTTTATTGCAGTAAGCTCTTCTGCAAGAAGCGAATTTAATGCTGTTAATAATTTTTCATTACCTTTCATATTTATTTTTTCTTTAATTTGTTAATTTAATAATTTCTGATTTTTAAATATCCGAAAATTTTTGTTGCCTTATGCTGATATGTTTCTATTAATATACTTTTTATTAATTAAAATTAATTACAAAGATGAGTTCATTTGCGCAGAAAAATATTACATTATTCTTCTTTTTTATTACAAATTTCAAAGTCACAACAAACTATTATTATATCAAATTATAATTTAACACAGATATTTTACAAAAGATAAAAGATAATTATTAAGCATTGAACCGAAGTAAATTTATATCAGATTTATTCATAGAGTTGAAGTCTGTTTTTGAGTAATGTAATTTCATTATGCATAGAATTGATTTTTTGCAATAAATATAAAATTGTTTCTATACCTTCAAGATTAATATCCATCTCAAAGTACAATCTTAAAATTTTTTCAAGTTCTACTAATTGATTTTCACGTATATACTCTTCATCTTCAATAATAGTAATTTCAATCAATCCGATTTCACATAACGAATTAATAAACGAAATTTCAATGTTATAATAATTGCAAAATTCGGTTGCAGGTATCAGATGTTTTGTTTGCATGTGTATATTCAATAAAAAATCATAACTTGGACAATTCAATAAAAAGTGCCTTTTGTTTCTCAGTTAAATTTGTTGGTATTTTAATAGAATATGTGATGTACAGATCTCCGTATTTCCCTTCATTTTTATATACAGGAAATCCCTTCCCTCTCAATTTGATTTTTGTCCCGTTCTGTGTTTCCGGTTTTACTTTTAATTTTACTTTACCGTCCAACGTATCAATTGTAATTTCTCCTCCAAGAATAGCTTTAAATATGTCTAATTCAACAGAAGTAAACAGGTCATCACCTACTCTTTTAAAATTTGGATGATTAGCTATGGAGAATGTTATAAATAAATCGCCATTTGGACCAAGATTAATACCAGAGCCTCCAAGGCCTTTAATTTTAATTGTCTGTCCGTTTTCAATTCCTGCAGGAATAGTAATTCTTATTTTTTTACCGTTTACATTTAAAGTTTTCTTTTGAGTTTTATAAGCATCTGTTAATTCGAGTTGAATTTCAGTATTATAATCTTCACCTCTATATTTCACTTTTTTCGAACCTCCAAATGAACCGAAGAAAGACTCAAAAAAGTCTGAAAATCCACTTCCGCTAAATTCTTCAGAAAATCTTTGTCCTCCAAAGTCCGTATAACGTTGTTTATTTTGTGCGGCCTTTTCATATTCTTCTGAATTTTTCCAATCCTTACCATATTGATCATATTTTTTACGTTTATCCGGATCACTGAGAACTTCGTTTGCTTCATTTATTTCCTGAAATTTCTTCAGATTTTCCTTATCACTGGGATTTAAATCCGGATGATACTTACGGGCTAATCTACGATATGCTTTTTTAATTTCCTCCTGCGTAGCATTATTATTAACACCTAATATTTTGTAATAATCAATGTAATCCATAGTTACAATGGTTATTTATAAATTTTTAATTGGTTTTATTGGAAACAGAAGGTAAAAACTTAGTTAATTCTTCACGGGTATAAGTCCGTGACTAATTAACTAAGTTTCGCTATAGTTCAGCAATAATCAAGACACAGCATCAACAATATGTTCTACCCTGTCTTTAATATTTTCTGCGACATCTCTTCCTTTTCTAAGGATTTTCTTTCTTGTATCTGAACCTTTGTTAGGAGCGAATAGTATTCCCAATATTGCGCCTGTGGCTGCTCCGGCTAATGCACCGACTACTACTTTAGTTGTTTTCATAAATTTGTTTTTTGGTAAATAAATTATTAATTTTGATTATCAAAAGACATTTTATAGCAAAATGATTTTACAAAATAATTATACAAATTTATGATTTAAAAATTGTTAATGCATTACAAAAATTCAGAAAAGTATTGTAATATTATAATATGAGACTGCTTTCTGACGAATTTAAAAACTAATAATGAATTCAATAAATAGAGTACTATTTAAAGTATTGTTTTAATTCTTCTATATTTGTTGTTTTTGCCAGTATTTTTTTGTTCTTATCAAGCAAAATCATTGTTGGAGTTGCATAAACATAATAATCTTCTGCATGTTTGTCATTCCAACCTTTAAGGTTGCAGATATTCATCCAGTTTAACTGGTTTTTAGTAATAACCTGAGAGAATTCGACTTTATTGGTATCCAAAGAAATTGCAATAACTTCAAAATTTCCCGGATTAAGTTTATTTTCTTCATCATAGAATTTCTTCAGTTCAGGAATAGTTTCCATACAATGCGGACACCAGCTTGCCCAGAAAATAACCAGTACTTTGGGATTAATTACCTTCGACAGAGAGATCTGTTTACCATATATATCTTTATCTTCAATATCAGGAGTTTGATTACCTATAGCCAATTTTTTGTAACCCTCAAGACGTTTTTTATACATATTGTCAAGTGAACTTTCATTTTTATCACAAGTACTTTCCTTTACATAATATTCAGCAATATGCTTTATAATATTTTCATTATTAAGTTTGTCAAAACCCATCGACATATAATCACAAACATATTTCAACACTTTCTGATTACCGGAAGCTTTATAAAGAATAGTATCAACAGCATTGGTAAATTCAATTTCCTGTTCTTCCTTGTTTAACATTTGATTCCTGAAAAGCTGGATATATCCTATAATTTTAGATGCAAAAATTTCAGAACGAAGAAGAAGAGTATCAAGAAAATCAACATTATCAAAATAATGAGCCTTTATAAAAATTGATTTTCCTTCTGAACTCAGACTATAATCAAGGAATGGATATCTTTTTGATTTTATAACATGAATAGCATAATAATCAGGATAATCTTTAATAAGTTTATCTATATATTCATGATTTTTTCTTTGAAGTCTGCTATACTTTTTTTCAAATTCAGGATAAAGATCATCTCCTTTGGGAAAAACGGCAGGCAATTGGCTTAAAACATCAAGCTGAAAGTTTACTTTATCATCATGTTTAAGAAAATCATAATAAATTCTATTTTCTTTTGAAGAAATAATATTCATACTATCGACAGGCTTTTTGAAATCAGTATAAAATTCAATATTTTCATCATTAAAAATCAGGTCTATATAAGAATCAGGTCCGCCATAATACTGTGATTTAGCATCTTTTCCTATCATAAGTCGTATAAATCCAACAGTTATTTTCTTTTTTATTGTAAAAGAAAATTTACCATTTTCATCAATAAAAGTGGAATCAATGACATTCTGTCGATGTCCATACAAATCTGTCAGAATAACTTTTTTTGATGGCATTTCTTTGATTGTACCTTTTATAGTATATACTTTCTGAGAAAAAGCATTATTTAATAGAAAAACAACAACAAGAAATAATAAATATTTTTTGATCATTTTATCGATTTAGGATTTAAATTAGTAATAATAGTAAATGTATTTGAAGAACCGGCAATATCAAGTGTATTATGCGCATATGAAAATCCGAACCTTGAAATTTTCAATCCGAAACCGAATGAAAATCCGACTAATGAAAATTGAGATGTAAGTTTCATTTCCTGTTGTTTCTGATAATCATAGCCAAGAAAAACATTAAAGTTTCTATCAGGGAATAGCTCACCTCCAACTAAAACATGACGCATTAATTTGTCTGCAAACTTTGAATATTTATTTTCCGGAATCGGCTGGTTTGTAATTGGATCTGTTTTTACTGAAGGATTTACAGGATTTTCATATGTAAGATCATATTTTTGCAGATGTTTTATGGTAACAGAATACCGGAAAGGGAGATGTAGTAATCGCTTTGAAACACCAAGCCTTAAATCAAAAGGTAATGATTCATTGTTATCCGGAGTATACTGTTTCAACTGTCGTCCATAATTAAGAATTACCATTGCAGCGGAAAAGCGATGTTTACGATTGAAATATGTTACACCCAAATCTGTAGCTATCCCGTAAGATTTATAACTTTCAAGAGAAGAATATATATTTTTTACAGATGCACCAATTGAAAACAGAGAATCCAGTTGTCTTGCCCATGATATATTAAAAGAATATTCTGCTGCATAAAAACTACCCAGCTCAAGACCGGTTTCATCAGTACGTGTGAAACTACCATAATTGGCATATTGTATTGAAGAAGAAAAACTGCCAAATCGCGGAAAATAATGAGCATAAGCAATATTACCGAAACTTATTTTTGCAGGATAGCTATTATAGCTTAATACAAGATTATTGTTCATTGATGAATTCAATAATGAAGGATTAAGAGATATAAGGCTGATATCATTATCTCTTATAGATATAAGACTACCACCTGTTGCAGAAACTCTTGCAGAATTCGCTACATTTAAGAATGAATATGTACTACTTCCTCCTATTTGAGCAGTTGATGATTTAGATAATACCAGAAAGGTAAATATCATTATGAATACATTTAAATGTTTATTTACATTCATTTATCTATTGAAAGATTAATTATAGTCTTGATTCCTATAAGAAATAAGCAACCGCATTTTAATCGGAGTTCAAAATTATATAATTTATTTTAATTTAATTAAGTATAACAAGCTTTTCATATTTTGAAAAAGATGAGTTATCAAGTAATGACCTGACTTTTAGACGGTATACATATACTCCTTTACCCATCTTCTGACCATAATCATCAAGTCCATCCCAGTCTATAGGATCAGCCCTATAGCCATTTGTTTGTACCACACTATGTAATGTTTTTATAAGTCTGCCGGAAATAGTATAAATTTGAATTTGTACATCAAGATTATTACCTGGTCGATTGTGCTCAAAAAGAAACTGAGTATGAGTAGAAAAAGGATTTGGATAATTAAGGACATGACTTAATGCAATATCCGCAGATTTTGCAACCACAAATTCAGTGTATGATTCACCCGAATTATTAAAAACATCCCATACCTTAAGCCGGATATTGTGTGTTCCTTCACTTAGATTTTTTAATGGATATGTGATTGTACCGTTTTTATAACTGTTAAGATCGTATGAATAATAATCATTGAGAATAACAGAACCGGAAGTATTGTTATCAAAAACTGCTGTAATATCATGACCTATCCCATTACCTACAGTATTGATTCCATTTGAATCCGATACTAATGCCAGCATAACCGGATTTTCATCGGTAATACCACCGAAAACAAATTTTGTATCGTTCATATAAAGTTTTATATCAGGTCCTTTATTACTAATTGAAGCATTTTTATTAATTCCACCTATAATTACATTTTCAAAATAACCCCTTGCATCCTGAGTAAGGTTTTTAGCATAATAGCTTATACGTCCAAAGCCATAATTATACTTTATATCTTTGGGTACTATGAAAGTAAAAGTAAAATCCCCATTATTAACACTTACCTTCCCTTTATAAAGTATTTTATCTCTTACAATAAAACCAAAAGGAAAACTATTTAAAGGATCATTAACTAAAGTGCTGTCAACAGACTTTTTATCATAAACGGTAGGATATAAAGTTCCATTAAAATTATTTAGTTTCACGCCATTCCCGTCACAGACATATCCCGAAATAGTTACCTTCGATAAAGCTTTGAGTGTATCTGCTGATGAATTTACAGATTTTTTATTTACAAAATTAGTTTTAATACTATATGTAGGATATGCCAGACTCATAGCCGGATCACCTATTAGTGTGAAGTTATTACTCGTAGAACTTCCTCCGGTAGCATTTTTAGTAAGTCTGACTACATCGCCTAAATTAATATAGCCATCATTTCCATTTATAGTATCAAATATGTATTTATAAAAAGCATTATTAATATATTCATTAACTGATGAAAAAGCTATTCTAGTTGTAGTAAACAGAGCAATTCCGCCTCCTTTTGAATTAAGAAATACTAATTCGCCGGCAGAAGTTTTTGAAGGATCATCAAAACGGGTAAATTCACATGTAGCTGTAACAAAGAGAGGCATGTTATAATAATTTTTCCATCCGTTAATATCTGCAAGAGTGACAACTTCTTCATGTGAAAGTCCGTTAACTCCACCATGGCCTATATAATTTACAATAAGAGCACCTTTTTCAACTCTATGATTTATTGCATTATTTACATCAGGATATCTTTCACCACCTGGAGTAGAAACCATTTTATAAGCATCAAGATAAATCTTATCTATATCAAATTGCCTATATGTAGAATCAATATATGTTGTGAGCTTGTCTGCCTGCGTTTCGTGAGTATTTGAATCTTTATCATCAGCTATAAAACACAAAATATTTCGCCAATCAGCATAATTTGATATTTCATTGCCTATGGAACCTGAAAGCAGATCTCTTTTTGTTTTATAACGAATAACTTTATCAACTGCTGATTTTGCTTCATCATTTGACTTAATAACCATTCGGCCAATCCCAATATCCAAAGTACCTGAAAGTGAACCGTCTACTTCATCTCCTTCACCAGGATCAAGCAAGCCAAAGAAATCATCGGATACAAAAGAAGATACAGGACTAATAGAGTTGTTCGATTCATAAGATGGAACATAATTTGTGTTCCCTGAAATAATATTTTTATAATCGTATGAAGCATCACCAAACAATAATAAGTATTTTGGTTTTGACTCATCAGAAGTAGCTCTTTCATAGAACATTCTTAAAAAATCTCTTATAGCTGTCACATCCTGAGCTCCTGAAGAAAACTCATTATAAATTTGCTGAGGTGTAACAACGACTACTTTCAGATTATCATTTTGCTGATGAAAATCAGCAAGACGTTGTGCCTGTGATATAAAATCCGGATATGATACAATTATCATAGCCGGTTGAGTTAAACCATGAAGATTTTGATTCTCTACCGAACCAATTAATGAAACAGAATAAAATTGAGTACTGTCAAATGCTATAAATTCTTTTAATACATCTGTCTTTGCACGAAAAAACACTGAAGTTGAATTTACCAATGTTTTTAATGAACCTATTGATGACAAATCTGTAACATCCCAAACCTGTAATTTCGGATTTGATGTACTGATCTGAAATTCAGAAATCGAATTTGCAGCTACAGAATTGAAATCCCTAAATGTCATTTGAGAACCGCTCATAACTAATGCCCTGCGTGCATTTAATTCAATATAGTCAAGCCATCCTAATGCATCAGATGAAGTTTTATTATAATGTACATTTACATTTATCTGAGAAGAAGAAGTATTAAAGCTTCCTTCCGTATTTCCCTCTGAAGCAAAATCAGTATCATATTCTGGAGGAGTTGAGACAGGAGTAAGTGAAACAGCCTGAATATTTCCATTTGCACTGATTCTAAATGAACTTGTATACGGAGACTGAGCTATAACAGATGTCTTAAGATAAACCTTTGAATTAACATCAATATTTGGGAAACTGAATTGAAACGTATAGTCCGTAAGAATATCGAATTTCTCCCCATACCAGTTACGTCCGGAACTAATAAGATTTTGTGAATTTATTTCATGAAATGCATAATCATCAAAGTAATTAATTGTTTTAGTAGCAATAAGAGCAGAATTATCTATTGTTGAAACTCTTTTACCTGCTCCGATATCAAAATTCAGAAAATAATATGCGTAATCTGAATAAATATTCTTCGAATGATGAAAATGATTGTCGCCTGAATTGTATGTCCACCTGTCAGGCGATTGACCATAAAATAAAATATAATCCTGCGAATCAAATTTTCCATCATCCTCTCCGCTTACTACGATTGGGTTTTCTATCAGATCATCAGGTCGTGAGGCAGAATTATTCTGTGGCAACATACCACCGCCATTCCCGTATATTCTTATGTATTTAGGATTTATTGATGAAGGATCTATTCCTAAACTCTGAAGCTCCTGATATGTAATCTTATAGATACCGTCTTTATTTACTGCTACTTTATACCATTTACCAGAAGCCAGTACTGAATTTGAAGCATAACTACTCTTTTTTAATTTACCTGGAATATTTGCACTTGAATTTTTAAGATTTAATTTAAATGACATTAACTTCTCTATAGATCCGTTCAATTTATTTACACGGAATGGCAAGAGCTTAACTCTTACAAATGAGTTTTCTCTTTGATGAATTATTTCGGTAATAATTTTAGTAGAATAACCAATATTTTTAAATTCTTTTATTGAGCGTTGTTCATTAGAAGTCAGAGGCAAATAAATTTCATCTGAAATAGTTGCTTCGGGTATACCAATATTTGATGAGAAATTTACGTTTTCCAAATAAACAGGAGCATATCCATAATGAAAATCGTATGCTACGTTTTGAAAACGTAATAACTGAACAGTTCTGCTATCTGAAATTTTAAGTATCTGAGGTTTCTGCCAATTTATAGTTCGTTTATATGAAATATTCTGAGAATACCCAATTGAAGTTAATAATACAGATATCGCAACATAAAAAATATTAATTCCCTTTTTATTCAAGTTTTACAAATTTAAAATTGAAACAAATAAAATAAGAACGTTATGAATTAATATATATTTTTCGCAAAAATAAGGAGAACAAAAATTACTGTATTTTTTTTATCCATACGTATTGAAAAATAGATGTAATTTTGTTTCTTGTTTAAATTTCAACTTTAATAAATATTCCGGAAAGAATTAAAAACATTTTTTTAAACATTTTAAGTCTTTATTAATGGCCTTTATAAAACGTAACTCTTTAAATTGATGGCAAAAACAATATTATACATAATAATAATAATTCTAATATTTGATTACATAGTGGACAGAATATTAGAAGCACTGAATAAAAAAAACTGGTCAACAGAACTACCTGAAGAGCTTAAAGATATCTATGATAAAGACAAATATAAAAAAGCTATGGATTATGACTTCCAAAGTGGTAAACTTTCATTATGGTCAGGTACTTTTAGTTTTATGATAATGTTAACCATATTATTAACCGGCGGGTTTGGATATATAGATAATTTTGTCAGACAATATACTGAAAATCCGATATTATTAGCAATACTGTTTTTCGGAATAATAGGACTGGGATCTGAAATATTAACAACACCTTTTTCATATTATAGTACTTTCGTTATTGAAACAAAATATGGATTTAACAGAACAACAATAAAAACATTTATTACAGACAAAATTAAAACATTGGTATTAGGAGCTATAATAGGAGGTATTATATTATCAGTTGTAATATGGATTTATGAAAAAACAGGAACAAACTTTTGGATATGGGCATGGATAACAATAAGTATATTTATGATTTTTATGACCATGTTCTTCTCATCAATAATTGTTCCTCTATTTAATAAACAAACACCTTTGGAAGAAGGAGAATTAAGAAGTTCTATTGAAAATTTCTGTAATAAAATCGGATTCAAACTTGATAATATATTTGTTATTGATGGCTCAAAGAGATCATCAAAAGCAAATGCATATTTTAGCGGACTTGGCAGAAAAAAAAGAATAGTATTATATGATACATTAATGAATAACCATAGTATTGATGAAATCGTTGCAATTTTGGCACATGAAGTAGGACATTATAAAAAGAAACATACTTTTAAAAACCTGATTCTTGGTTTAGCTGAAACCGGATTAATGTTATATATATTCTCACTATTTATAAACAATGAATCGTTATCATTTGCGTTGGGTGCAACAAAACATAGTTTTCATATTGCAATACTTGCTTTTGGTTTGCTGTACAGTCCATTGACACTAATACTTGATTTGGGATTAAATTACCTGTCAAGAAGATATGAAAAAGAAGCAGATACGTTTGCTGCAAAAAATTATTATTCCAAATCTTTACAAAATGCGTTAATAAAATTATCATCAGATCATTTAAGCAATTTGAATCCTCATCCTTTTTATGTGTTTTTTCATTACTCCCACCCCCCCTTACTCGAAAGGCTGAAAGTACTTAAATCAGCTACACCTCTTACCGGTGACAATTAACCATTAATAAAGGGTATCCCGTACTTATCCTACCCTTATCCTACCCTTATCTTACTATTATCCTACTCTCTCCATCGTATTTTCATCCCGTGATTATCAGCTCATAAATTCGTTCATGCAGATACAATAACTACAAAACATTTTCTTAAAATTTAAAATATTTTCAGGCTATTTGTATATTTTTTTATATACTTGCAGATAATTTTCAAAATCGCATAATAGCAATTATTCATTTTCAACAGATATTTTTAAAATAAATTAAAACAAAAATAATATCTGATGTTAATAAGAATACACAAAAAATGTTTAATTTTGGAGTAATAATATATTTTTTAAAAGATTTAGGCCGGTTAAATATTAAACCATGCAACTTTTTATTAAAATATTTTGTCTTTCAGAATAACATTGAAAAATTGAATATAATATTAATTAAACTTAATAAAGATGAAAACCATTACCAGAACTGCTAATCTAATACTTATTTTAGCATTATTCTTTTCAATTCAATTAAAGTCATTTTCACAAACTTACAGTGTTGGTGATTATAGAACTAACGGTCAATTTTTCGGAAACTGGTCAGATTTATCCCAATGGGAAAAATGTACTATTGCAGGTAATCCGGGAACATGGGTAGCAGCTACAACACTGCCATCAACAACATCTAATGTATATATCACCAATGGAACATTTATGTATATCGATCAGGATGAAACATGTAAGAACCTTACAGTTCAGGATG
>JAUZOY010000074.1 GCA_030706235.1 Bacteroidota bacterium
AATTTGTTTAATATTATTAATTATATCATGTTTTATAATAAATAATTTGTTAATTGGGAATATATATGGATTATCAGAGTTATACAATGGAGTGTTATACATCATATAACGATTGTTTTTTGTTCGTATTATTAATCTGTCATCATTAATTAATGTAGCTCCATTTTCAACAAATAATCTTGCTAATGTACTTTTCCCTGAACCTGAAAATCCGCTAAATATATAACCTTCGTTTTTATATTTTACTCCTGAAGAATGTAATATGAAGCCATCTTTTAATATCACCAGATAATATAATATTATTATACCTAAAGGGTATTTTAATGGATTTACCAAATAATTATTATTACTGGTTTCAGGAATAAAAATATTCCATTTAAAATCAGTAAAATTTAAGCATAAAAGATAGAAGTAATTATCATTATTATTTTCAAAATTTACTTTAATAAAATATTTATTATTATATAAATAAATATTCCACGTTGTATTTGAATATGATTCTGTTGAATAATTAAAAGGTATTATTCCTGAAAATATTTCATTCTCTGGAGCAATTATAATATCTGGAATTCCAATAGAGATATTTATATCAAGATCTATTGTTAATGTATTTGGATTATTATTGCTGACTAAATGGTTGTAATTGAAATTACTAAACGAATTATCTGAAATTAATTTTATCTTTTTTTCAGAAGTATGGATACAAATATTTAAGTCTGCTACTGTTATTAAAAAAGATTTTTCAGAGAATAGCATATATTTAATTACCTTTAATTAAAAGGTGATTTATACGGGTCTCTATGTTTCGGTGATTTTTGTGATTGATTTCCCCAGTCTGGAGGGTCCCCGCCACCTGGGTTTGATTGCATAATAAGAGAAATATCTTTATCAATAATTATAGTTTTCATAATTGGCTTTGTATATCTTTTTTTAATTTTTGTTTCCATATTATTTCTCATCTTCAATTATTAAAATATCATATATTTCATTGATAAAACGAATCACATCATTTTTTGTTGTTTCTAAATCTGTGTCAAATTCATTACATACTAAACTCACAATTTGTTCTATTGTTTTTCCGGAGTCTAAATTTTCCCAAATGAATGCTCCGGTTTCATTTAATGTATATAAAGCATTCATGTTTGCCACCTTATCAACAATTTGAACAATAATATATTCGTCCCCAATTTTTTTTGCAATTAAATTTGGCTTTCGAATATATTTTATTTTATCAATATCCACTTTAAATTATTGTAAAATTATTTTTTTTGTTATATTTATATCTATACCTGAAATCTTAACAAAATAAATTCCTTTTTTCAAATTGCCTAAATTTAAATTTTCGGTTGTATTTGAATTTTTATTATATATTTGTTTTGAAAAAACTTCCTGTCCGATTGAATTTAAAATTATTAACTCAGCTTTAATAGGTTTCCCAATAAAAACTTCTATTTCTTCCTTAGTGAGATTTGGTTTTATTGTTATTTGATTTTGTGTCTGGTTTATACTTATTCCTGAGATGGACTTAAATGTTACAGATAATGAATCATGGCTTTTGCATCCATGTTGATCGGTCACTGTTACTGAATAAATTTTAGTTTCTTCATTTCCATTTGATGTAGCGATAATTGTTGGCGCTGTTGAATTATCTGACCATAAATATGTATTAAATTCTTTACCTGCATCTAATACTATAGTCTGATTACTTAAAATTGTTGTATCTTTTCCTAAGTTAACAATAGGTGATGGATTAATCACAATTTGCAAGGGTGCTGATGGTTGACTTGTTCCGCATTCATTAATTCCTTTGGCAAGTATAATACTTTTTCCTGAAAAGTTAGGGTTCCATATAACTTTGGATAATGTGTCTTCACCTGAAATAGTTCCTGCTGTATGAGGAGATATATCCCAGAAATATTTTGTTGCACCGACTTCGCTTGTAATTAAATAATAATTTGTTTTATCTGTATTGATACATATATTATTAGGCCCATAAGGCGCTGTTGTCATTACAGGAATATTTTTAACATCAATTTGTCTGGTAATTGTGGGAGAATTACATCCGTTTTTTGTTATTGATAGAGTGATGTTTTTTATACCTGGATTTATCCAATAAACGGCTGAAGGGTTTTTATCTGAACCCTGTGAAATTATTCCTTCATCAAAATTCCATTTATATGACACTGTTGTATCGTATGTACCATTGATTTTAATCGGAGAAGCAATGCCTGTACAGATTACATCTGATAATGAAAAATCAAAATTTGAAATTTTATTTACTATAACATTAAATGGTGCTGAATTTTTATTGTTTCCTGTTAAAATATCTTTAATTTCTACAATATAACTGCCTGCTTTTTTTGCAGTATATGTTTGAAGGTTTGCTCCTGAAATATTTTCTCCGTTAAGTTTCCAGCTATATTTATAATTTGGATTTGAAGTAGCTGAAAGAATAACAGAATCACCATCACATATTGGATTAATTGATAAAGCCGTTATTCTTATTGACGAAATAATTATTTCGAATCTATTGCTATCTGCCACTATATCAGATGTGAAAGAATATTTGGGATTTGTTTTAAGATCTTGCTCGTTGTTTAATACTAAATCTTTAAGGATGATTGTTGTGCCTTCATCAAAATTATTAAGGCCGCTTGCATTAATATTGTAGTTGCCTTTTACTCCTATTCTGATTCTAATTGGGAATATTTTTATTCCGTCAAGTTTATCTGATACATTTGCTGCTACAGCTATCTTTCCTATTTTAGTATATATTTGAGGAACTTTTTGATCTGTATCTAAAAATTTATCTGTATCATATGCATCATGTGAATCCTTCGCTCCGTTCATAAATCCTATAATTGCTTCATCAGAAATTGTGTCATTTTGAACTTTAAGATGCAGTATTTCTCCTTCATTTGCACTTTTGTAGAATACTTGAGTATTGTGAACTCTTACAGCATTAGTTACTCCGAGTGATCCTCCGGATGCAGTATCTTTTACCCAGAATCCCTGCATTGCAGGAATATATTGTGAACCTCCATTAGTAGCCAATCCTGACGTTCCATTGTATGTTGACCATGTTCCGTTTGTTCTGAAACAAAACTGATTACTAATTTTATTTTTTGTCCATCCTGATGAGGCTTTCCAATCTATTGCAGATGGATACGGATTTCCAACGAGATTCCATCCTGCACCTGTGCCACCACTTGTTAGGTTAATGCTTACTGATCCTGTGTTTAGATTTCCCGTAAATTGAAAAACGTTATCAGGACTGCTGGCATATCTTTCTCTGAAAGAAAATCCCTGCATTGGTGTGAGTGGGGTACTTCCTGAAGAAACACCTGAATATTGATTGGTAGTTACAGAATAAGTAAATAGTCTTTTTGAATCTGTACCATCAGGAAATCCTATGGTACTTGCTGTAGCATTTGATACTGGGGATGAAATATACCAAGTTCTTGTTGTTGCCCCTGAAATATACCTTTGTACAGTCGTTGTTCCTACTACAGTCAATGTCCCGTTATCTATTAATGATCCTGTTACTCCTGTCCCTGATGGTGATTTGATCACGAGGTTTCCGTTTACAGTAAGATTTTTACTCGTTGTTAATGTTAATGCTCCGCCATCATTAATTGTCAGATTATTACAAGAATTATTATTATAGATAACACCTACAGTTATTGTATGACCTGACGAAATTGTTACATTAGTTGTTGAAGAAGGTATGCCTACATTTCCCCAAGTAGATGCGTCTCCCCAATTTCCTGAACAAGTAGATGTTAATGATGAAACGGCAGCTGTGGTGGCATTAGCTGATGCAAGAGTTCCATCTGTTTTATAATTATAAGTTGAGTCATTTGTGCCTTTTGCATATGGTAAAATTACAAAATAATAATTTTGATTAGCAGCAAGACCGCTAATTGTTGTCGAAGTTGTAGTTCCTGTCGTAATTGTTGCTGCAAGAGATGTACCTACCGGAAATGTTAGTGCAGAAGGAGAAATCCCATCTGTTATGCCTTGATTATCAGGAAGGGAATTAAGTTTGGTAAGAATTATGTACCCATCTGCAGTTGCAACAGAAGGCCATGACAGATCAATGCTTGAAGATGTTATTGCTCCTGTAGATAAAGAACCGCATTGAAAAGTCGGTTCAGTAGCAAGTGTCCAGAAAAATTTGTTTGTGCCATAGCCTGTAGAAGAAGAAAGATAAGCATATGCTCTTACATAATATCTGGTTTTTACTGTTAATCCTGTTATATGACTTGAAAAACTTCCGGTTCCAACTGCATCTGTAGTATGAGAACCGGTCCTTACCGGATTGTAAGATGTACTCCAGCAAACACCGGCACCCGTAACTGCATTTGCTGTGGCAACTCCACCACTGTATGCCTCGTTTGTTTTAATACTGGATATACTCGTTGTTGTAACTACTGGCGCAACAAGCTTCCCTTTTCCTGAAACACTTGGGTTTGGCTCATCTATATCTGAACCTGAAGCATAGTTGTCTATATTTCCTGAGATGGTGGTTCCTCCGGCAGTACCTGTAATTGGGGCAAATCTTACATATACAGTAATTGAAATATCTCCATAGTCATCTGCATTAACAACTACTCCGCTTGGATCAAAAGTAACATTATCAAGAGAAACTTCATAAGAAGCTGATGGCGATATGTAAATTTCTTCCTGTGGAATAAGTCCTGAACCTGTCAAAGTATAATTCTGACTGGAAGAGCTGCTGTTAGTATTGACAGTTCCAAAAGAAGTAAGAGATGTTGTTGATGCTGTTAGTGTCTGAGAAAAAACATTATAGTTGTTTAGTAAAATTATTAGGGAAAACAAACTAATACATCTTGAGTAAAAACAAAGTGATGCTTTCATAATTAAAAATTTTATCTGCTTATTTTTTTACAAAAATAATAATCTTATAATTTTTTTACAAAAATAAAAATAAATTTTATAGGTAAGAGTACTATATCTGTTATAATATTTAATAAATATTGATAATAAATTTCTACTAAATAAGACATTATAAATCGTAAAAGGTTGCCGCAAATAAAAATTTATTTTGTAACAAAAAATCTTAAAAAATATCTGCTGCTTATTTTCGAAGTAGTTTTTACAATAAACCATGTGAAAATAAATGCAAAAATCATTCTTCCAATTATTATCCCTGATATATTAGCTCCAATAGATAACATTACCAGAGAATCTTCAATAATGCTATGACATAATCCCATTAGAATAATTGATGAGAACACATCTCGTTTCGGAATATTTTCATTTTTTGATTCATTTATTATTATAGCTCCTCCATAGGCAACTCCGAGAGTTAGTCCGATAATTGTTATTGGAATAGCTTTTTCTCCAATTCCCAGTTTATTAAGAACAGGCGACAGAATTTTGGTAATATGATAAATAATTCCTGTTTTTTTTAAAATTCTAAGAAGAAATATGAGTGAAAGAATCATAAAAAATATTAAGATATAATTTTTGATTTCTCCTGATGCCCATTGTAATAATGTCGGATTCTGAAATGCAGCAGGATGAATACTAATAACCGGTTTATATTGATAAAGATTAAAATTATGGTATATTACATTAAGGAAAATTCCCATAATAATTGCAGAAAAAAAACGTACTGAAAAAATTATTCCGATTCTAACACCTGCTTTACGTGCAACAGGAAGTTCTACAGGGAAGTTATGAGCTATTAACATCATTGTAGCCATAACTGTGATTTGTGCAATATTTAGGCTAAGTGAGTCTGAAAGAGCAAAGTATGCTATTATTCCTCCATATAAATTTGAGATAATCCCTGTTGCCCAGACTAATCCGGTTTCTCCAGGCAATCCAACATATTTCATCAATGGTGCAAAAAAATTCCCTATATATATAATTAACCCGGTTTCTTTAAATATTTTTATGAAAATTGAAACAGGAATCATAATTTTAAATAATACAATTGAGGTATTGTATGATTCAATTAAAATTTCCTTGAAAAATGAAATAATTTTATTCATTTAGTCCAAATAATCGATATTTTAAAGCAATTTGTTAATGAGAAAAGATGCGTAAATGTGTATTTTAAATTCAAATAATATTTTATGCTAAATCAGTATGCATTTTGTTCTCCTTTAAATATATTAAGTATTGTTTTAATAATTATCTTAAGATCTAAAGCGAGAGTCCAATTTTCAATATACCAGATATCAGCTTTAACTCTATCTTCCATTTGCTCAATATTTTTAGTCTCACCACGAAATCCAAGAACTTGTGCCCACCCTGTTATACCAGGTTTAATAAAGTGACGAACCATATACTTATCTATTAGTCTTGAATAATCTTCAGTATGTTTTAACATATGAGGTCGTGGACCGACTATAGACATATCACCTTTTAATACATTAAAAAATTGAGGTAATTCATCAATGTTAAATTTTCTTAAAATTTTACCGATTCTTGTGAGTCGTGGATCATCTTTTATAGCTTGAAGTGTATTCGCCTTATTATTAATTTTCATTGTACGAAATTTGAAACAGTTAAAATTATGATCATTCTTACCGGTTCTTTCCTGTACAAAAAATAATGGTCCTCTGGAAGTTAATTTAATAATTAATGCTATTATTGGAAATAACCATGGAAATACAACCATGATGATTAATGAAGAAATAATAACGTCAAATGTTCTTTTTATTAATCTGTTCATGAAACTTTCAAGGGGTTCTTTTCGTAACAGAATGATAGGTATCGATCCATAAAAATCTATTTTAACTTTTTTCTGTATATATCTTCTGAAATCAGGTACAATTTTGAGCCTGATCAGATTATTTTCAGCAAAATGTATAAGGTCCCGAATAAGTTCACCTTTTTCAGTAGAAAGAGCTATATATACTTCATCAACAATATTTTTTGTGCAATATTCTTTAATCTGAGAAAAATCTCCTAAGTATTTGTTTTTTAATTCGTTTTCTGGTACTTCTGCATCAAAAAAACCTTGAATTTTATACCCAAGAGCAAGATCTGAATTCATATGTTTGTAAATTTCCTGCGCTATGGGTCCGGTTCCGATAATAATAATTTTTCTATAATTATAACCTTTTTTCCTGTATTGTTTTAATTGCCATATTATTAAAAATCTCCAATTTACAACAAGGAAAATAAAAATTGTATATGTAAGAAGTAGATGAGATCTTGAATAATCATCGTGTAGAAAGAAGGAAACGAAAGTTAGTCCAAGAATATGTAGAAGAACGGCTTTTATTAAGTTAGAAAATATTTTTTCAATGTGTGTAACACGATATATTGCATAAATATCTATCAATTGGATTATTAATAGCCAGGTAAGATTAAAAAAGAATAAAAGGGTTGAATAATTTCCAAAATGAAAAAGATTTATACTCCCGAATCTGATAAAATAGGCAAGAATAAAGGAGATATTCAACAAGCTTAAGTCACCTAAAAAATGAATAAGTTTAATAAATTTAGAATATCCTCTTTGCATTTTAATTTATATTTTTATCAGTACAAAAGTAATTAAAAAAATTAACTTAAACCTAAAGTTAAATAAATTGAGATATATAATTAAATACAATCAATAAAAATATAAAAATATGATGGAAAACAATATAAAATAATAGATAGACATAAATATAAAATAAAAAAAATAAAATTAATAGCATAAGGTCTTTCCTGAAAATTTTTGACTTTTTTTTAAATCAATCAAATTATAAAAAATCTTAATGGATAATAAATTTTTATGTAGGTTTGCTTAATAATTAATAAATTAATAATAACTTTATTATCAGAATAATAAAATCATGAAACCTATAGTTAGCATAATAATGGGAAGTACATCAGATCTTAATGTGATGTTAGAAGCTGCAAAAATCTTAAATGAATTTAGCATTCCATTTGAAATTAATGCATTATCTGCCCATAGAACACCTGAAATAGTAATGGATTTTGCTGAAAATGCATCAAAAAGAGGAATAAAAGTTATTATTGCAGGTGCTGGCGGTGCTGCACATTTACCTGGAGTAATAGCTGCTTCAACTATATTGCCGGTAATTGGAGTCCCAATTAAATCCAGCAATTCTATAGATGGCTGGGATTCTATTTTATCTATTTTACAAATGCCTGCAGGTATTCCGGTAGCAACATTATCTTTAGATGGAGCAAAGAATGCAGGATTGTTGGCTATTCAAATTTTAGGGACCTCTGACGAAAAAATTCAAAATAAAATGATAGAATATAAACTTGAATTAAAAAATAAGATTATTAAAGCAAATAAAGAATTATCTGAAATAAAATATGAATATAAAACTAATTAATATCTTGATTCTATTTAGCTAATGATAATAACAGTATGGGATATTTTATTAACACCAATATATTTATTGCTTATTTTATATTTCGCAAAGCGTAAAAAAAATAAATATATTGAACAAAGACCGGAATATAAGTTTTATATTCCGGGTTTACTGGTTAAATGCATTGCTAGTATTTTATTTTGTTTAGTATATGTTTTTTATTATGGGGGTGGAGATACAACTGCATATTATGAAGGTGGAAACAAAATGCTTAATCTTTTATTGCAATATCCTGACAGATATTTTAAAATATTTTTCTCAAAAGCAGATATTAATAATATGCTATTATTTGATTATAATACAGGATGGCCTCCACAATGGTTATTTGTTGAGGATTATGCATTAAATGTAATGAAATTAACCAGTTTATTATTGCTACCTAGTTTTAGAAACTATATTGTTACAACTATATTACTTGCATGGTTATCATATAGTGGAATATGGCGTTTATATCTTATGTTTTGTGAATTATTTCCAAAACTATATAAAAAATTTGCTCTAGCTTTTTTATTTATACCATCTTTAATTTTCTGGGGTTCCGGATTATTAAAGGATCCTATTTCATTATCTGCTGTATGTTGGTTTACTTATACACTTTATCTTATATTTATTAAAAAAGAAAAAGTATTTTTTAATTCTTTTAGATTTATTTTAAGTTTATTGGTTATAATACTATTTAAACCATATATAGTATTTTCCTTGGTACCAGGTTCAATTTTATGGATCTCATATGAAAAAATAAAATCTATAAAAAGTGTTTTTATTAGATTTATATATACTCCTATTATTATTGTATTCGCTTTTTTGTCTTTTCAATTTTTTATATCAACTTTTGGAAATAAATTAGGAAAATTTTCTGTTGATAATGTATTAGAAAGAGCAGTTATTACACAACAAGATTTAGCGCATAATGCTTTGTATGGAAAAAATTCTTTTGATATTGGTACTTTCGACCCTACTATTAAAGGTATTTCATCTAAAGCTCATATAGCAATCGTTGCCGGAATTTTCCGTCCGTATATTTGGGAAGCCAGAACTCCTTTTTCTCTTATATCGTCCTTAGAAAATTTATTTTTTTTAATTTTTACTTTATTTATTATTTTTAAATATGGTCCGGTAAATATATTTCGGTATATATCTAATGAACCATTGTTACTTTTCAGTTTAATTTTTTCAATATTTTTTGCTTTTACAATTGGTTTAACTACTGCAAATTTTGGAGCATTGGTAAGATATAAAATCCCATTAATTCCTTTTTATCTATCGAGTCTTTATATTCTTCAGTATCTCCACAAAATTAACAGCGTTGAAAAAGATAAACTAATTAATAATGATTATGTCGTAATGCAATAATAAAAATATATGAATATATTTCATTTCCATTAACTAAATTCATTTAATACTTTTATTATTATTTCACAGGCATTTTCAATTTCTTTTATGCTAATTGTAAGCGGAGGTACAATTCTCATAAAATTATCTGCAAAAAGAAACCAGTCAACAATAACTCCATTCTGAATGCATTTTGTTATTAGAGATAAGTTAAATTCAGCTTTTTCGAATTCTACAGCAAGTAAAAGGCCCCTCCCTCTGATACTTTTTATTTTAGGATGTTTTAGCTTTTCTCTTATTAATTTTTCTTTGTTTTTTACGTCATTTATAATATTTCCATTGAGAAGAGTTTGTAGAACAGCTAAAGAAGATGCACAGCATACCGGATTTCCTCCAAAGGTTGTGATATGTCCTAAAATAGGGTTAAAAGATAAAGTCGACATTATTTCTTTTGAAGAAATAAATGCTCCGATAGGTAACCCTCCTCCCATACCTTTTGCAATACATATAATATCCGGTACTATAGATGTCTGTTGAAATCCAAACAACGTTCCGGTTCTGCCAAATCCAGTCTGGACTTCATCAATTATTAGCAATGCTCCCGTTTCATTACATTTGTTTCTTAAGGAACTAAGAAATTCATTAGTAGGTACAATTACACCTGCTTCTCCTTGAATTGCTTCTGCAATTACACACGCTGTTTGAGATGAAATATTATCAAGTTGTTCAATATCATTATATTCTAAAAACTTAACATCTGGAAGCAGAGGACGATATGAGTTTTTGAAATTTTCGTTTCCCATAACGCTAAGTGAACCATGTGAACTTCCGTGATAAGCATTTTTAAAAGCTATTATTTCACTCTTTCCTGTATATCTTTTTGCAAGTTTAAGTGCACCCTCAACTGCTTCACTGCCTGAATTTACAAAATAGGTACAGCTTAGATTAGAAGGTAAATTTTCCGCAAGTAATTGTGCCAGTTGTACCTGAGGTGCTTGAATATATTCACCATAAACCATCAGGTGCATATATTTATCAACCTGGTCTTTTATTGCTTTAACTACAGCAGGGTGACGATGTCCAAGATTACTGACTGATATACCTGAAATTAAATCGATATATTTTTTCCCATTTTTTCCATATAGATATACTCCCTCTGCTTTTTCAATTTCCAATCCGATTGGGGAATCGGATGTTTGAGCAAGATATCTAAGAAATAATTCTCTGGTTCCCGGCATTTTATTTAATTATATGATATTAGTTGTTTAATTTAAATTTAATTCATTAATAATTTTTTGTATTTTTTGACTAAGTTCATCGTTTACTTGTTCAAACTTTGATTTTTCAGATAATATCCCTTTAACATTAAAATAAAATTTTATTTTTGGTTCTGTGCCTGATGGCCTGATAGTTATCTTGCTGCCATCTGAAAGAAAGAATTGGAGTACATTCGATTTAGGTAGATTTATCGGTTTTGTTTGTCCGGATATAAGATCTTTTTCTATTTGAAGTTTATAATCATTAATTTTAATAACTTCTGAATTATTAATCAACAAAGGTGGATTTTTTCTGTATTTTTCCATCATTTGATTTATCTCTTCAACCCCTTCTTTCCCTTTTTTGGTAAGAGAAAGTAGATAATCTTTATAGATTCCAAACTCTAAATAAATGTCCAATAAATTGTCATACAGAGAAATACCTTTGTTTTTCCAGTAAGCAGCTGCTTCAGCAATCATGCAACAGGCAGATACTGCGTCTTTATCTCTGACAAAATCACCAACAAGATATCCGTAACTTTCTTCCCCACCACCAATATAAGTTTTTATTCCTTCATTTTTGCCGATTACATCTGCTATAAATTTAAATCCTGTAAGAACGTTGTAACATTCAACACCATTTTTTAATGCTATCTCATCAATTAAATATGAAGTGACTATCGTTTTTACAATGTACTCATTTCCTTTAATTTTTCCATTTTCTTTCCACTTTTTTAATAAGTAGTTTATTAAAATAGCTCCTGTTTGATTACCGTTCAAAAGGATATATTCATTCTTATTGTCTTTTATGGCAATGCCTACTCTGTCTGCATCAGGGTCAGTCGCAAGAACCAGATCTGCATTAGTTTCCTTTGCTTTTTCAATAGCTAATGTAAGAGCCGCAGGTTCTTCCGGATTTGGAGATTTTACTGTTGGAAAATTTCCGTCGCTAATGTTTTGAGATTTCACTGTTTGAACGTTTTCAAAACCGAAATTACGAAGACTTTGAGGAACGAGATTAACTCCTGTCCCATGAAGTGGTGTATAAACAATTTTTATATCTTTCTGAAGCTTAATAGTTTCAGGTGATAATGAAAGTTCTTTTATTTTAGAAAGATATATATCATCAATCTCTTTACCTATTATAGTAATATTTTCTTTAATAGGTCCAAATTTAACTTCATTTATATTTGTGATTTTACGTACTTCAGAGATTACGTTTTCATCATGAGGGTTTATAAGTTGAGCTCCGTCATTCCAATAGACTTTATACCCGTTGTATTCTTTGGGATTGTGTGATGCAGTTATTACAATACCACTGTTACATCCTAAATGTCTGATTGTAAAAGAAAGCTCAGGGGTAGGGCGGAGTGAATCGAAAAGAAATACTTTTATCCCATTTGCTGAAATGATATTTGCCGTACTTTCAGCAAATAATTTACTGTTATTACGACTATCATATGCTATTGCTACT
>JAUZOY010000075.1 GCA_030706235.1 Bacteroidota bacterium
ATGATAATTATAATCTTAAATCTGAAGGTGTTTATAAAAACAATAAAAAGAATGGTTATTTCAAAGAGTATTCCATCGATGGAAATGTAGAGAACATTTCAAAATATATTGATGATGTTATTCAGATAGATGCTCCTGAAATAACTACTCTTGAACTTAGAACAGACTATTATCCTGACGGACAGAAAAAAGTTATCGGAACGTATAATAAAAATGGAAAACCTGAAGGATTCAGACGTGAATACAATCAAGACGGAACAATTAAATCAGCAAAAATTTTTAAGTCAGGTGTAATGATTGGTAAAGGAATTGTTGATGATGGGGGTATGAAAAATGACAGTTGGAAAGAATATTTCGAAACTGGTGAATTAAGAGGGGAAGGAAATTATAAAAATGACAGAAGAATAGGAAAATGGATTTTTTATCATAGAAATGGAAAAATAGAACAGACAGGAACATATATTGAAGGAGAAATACCTGATGGAGAATGGAAATGGTTTTATGAATCCGGAAAATTATTAAAATCTGAAATATTCAAAAGAGGTCTGCTTGAAGGACTGTTGAAGGAATATACTGATAGCGGCAATGTGATAACCGAAGGTAAATACCAGGATGATTTGAAAGAAGGTGAATGGTTTTATGATATGAATGACCATAAAGAGATAGGAAGTTATAAAAGTGGTATGAGAGATGGAGAATGGAAACATTATTATAATAATGGCAATCTTAGTTTTACAGGAAATTATATAGATGGTATTCCTGAAGGAAAACATACTTGGTATCATGAAAATGGTGTAATTAAAGAAGAAGGTGTTTATGAAGGAGGAAGAAAAGAAGGTGAATGGAAAATGTATTACAAAGATGGTTCAGTTTTAATCACTACTTATTACAAACATGGTCAAATAGAAAGAATTGACGGGAATAAAGTTAATTTACCTTTGGTTAAAGAAGAAGAGTAAAAAAGAATATTTTTTAATTAACTTTAATACGTATTTGCCTACCTAATAATTAAAATTTTTTTTATACCTTCACAAAAAAAATATAATTATAATTATTGGAGGGAAAACACATGTTATCAAAGCTTTCTGATTTGCGACAGTTAGTTAAAAATAATGCAAAAAAGAAAATAGCATTAGCTGCAGCTCATGACAAAAATGCGCTTGAAGCAGTTTTTAATGCTGCAAAAGCCGACTTAGTAACACCTATTCTTGTTGGTAATGAAGAAAAAATAAATGAAATTGCTAAAGAATTAAATATTAATATCAGCGGAGTTGAGATTATTAATGAATCTAACCCTGAAGCATGTGCTGCCAAAGCAGTAAAATTAGTAAGAGAAAAGAAGGCAGATATCCTTATGAAAGGAATTCTGGAAACATCTACAATGTTAAAAGCTGTTCTTAACAAAGAATATGGTTTGCGTACCGGGAATCTTCTTTCGCACATTGCTTTTTTTGAAATGCCTACATATCATAAAGTTATTGCAGTAGCTGATGCAGCTATGAATATTGCTCCGGATTTTAATGAAAAAGTTGGAATTATCAAAAATTCAGTATCTTATATGAGAAGAATTGGTTATGATAATCCTAAAGTTGCTATCCTTGCAGCTGTAGAAACAGTAAAAGACATAATGTTACCTACCATGGAAGCCGCAGCTATATCAAAAATGGCTGAAAGAGGACAGATTAAGAATTGCATTATTGACGGTCCTCTTGCTCTTGACAATGCTGTTTGTAAAGAAAGTGCACTCCATAAAGGAATTAATAGTGAAGTTTCAGGTGATGTTGATTTACTGATTGTTCCAAATATTGAAGCTGGGAATGTTTTATATAAATCCTTTATCTTTTTTGCAAAAGCTAATGTAGCTGCAGTTATTTTAGGTGCTACTGCTCCTATTGTTTTAACTTCCCGTTCTGATTCAAACGAATCAAAATTGGATAGTATAACTCTTGCTGCTGCTGCAAATTAATTAAATTTTTAATTATTAATATTTATGAAAAGTAAACTGATACTTGCAATAAACCCGGGTTCTACTTCTACGAAAATTGCTGTTTTTGAAGATACTAATTGTATTTTTATTCAGAGTCTCAAGCATTCGAATGAAGATTTAAGTAAATTTTCAAAAATAGCTGACCAGTTTGAATACAGGAAAGATATTATTATGAAGGTTTTGTCTGAAAATAATATTGAAATTAATAATATAAAAATAATTGTAGGAAGGGGTGGTCTGGTAAAACCAATAAAATCCGGAGTATATGCAATTAATGAACAACTTATAAAGGATTTAACAATAGGTGTATCCGGACAGCATGCAAGCAACTTAGGTGGTCTTATTGCTGATGATATTGCTCAGTCTATACCTGATGCAAAAGCTTTTATTGCAGACCCGGTAGTTGTTGATGAACTGGATGATGTTGCCAGAATTTCAGGTCATCCTGAACTGGACAGAATATCAATATTCCATGCTTTAAATCAGAAAGCAATTGCCCGTACATATGCAAAATCTATTTCTACAAAATACGAAGATCTGAATCTTATTGTTGTTCATCTCGGAGGCGGTATAAGTGTGGGTGCACATAAAAAAGGAAAAGTAATAGATGTAAATCAGGCACTTGATGGTGATGGCCCTTTTTCTCCTGAAAGAACAGGTACTCTTCCGGTAGGTGCACTTGTAAAACTTTGTTTCAGCGGTAAATATTCAGAACAGGAAATAAAGAAAATGATAAATGGCAAAGGAGGTTATGTTGCTTACCTTGGTACTAATGATGCTTATACTGTAGAAAAAAGAGTTGAAAGTGGAGATGCAAAAGCTACATTGATACAAGATGCCATGATATATCAAATAGCAAAAGAAATAGGTGCTATGTCTACTGTTTTGTATTGTAATGTTGATGCAATTCTTTTTACAGGAGGCATTGCTCATGATAAGGTTTTTGTTGAAAAACTTAAGTCCAGAGTCGGTAAAATTGCTCCGGTATTTGTGTACCCTGGAGAAGATGAAATGAAAGCTCTTGCTATGAACGGGCTCATGGTACTTAATAATGAAATTGAAGTATTACAATACAATTAAATTATATTAAAATGATGTACAATCCGGAAAAACTCAGAATTAAAGATCAGCGAATGAAACCTTTCATTGATGCTGATGAAATCTGGGATATTTTAAATAAATCTAAATCTTCTCCTGAAAGGGTAAGAGAAGTAATTGCAAAATCTCTTGACAAGAACAGATTGACCCTTGAAGAAACGGCTGTACTTATTAATACAACTGATCCTGAACTTGTTGAGGAAATCAAGGAAGGCGCAAGAAAACTTAAAGAAAAAATATATGGTGAGAGAATAGTTCTCTTTGCTCCTCTATATGTTGGCAATTATTGTATTAACAATTGTCAATATTGTGGTTTTAAATCAATGAATAAGGACCTTATAAGAAAGACTCTTACTAAGGAAGAATTAATAAATGAAGTTACTCATCTTGAAGATGACGGACATAAACGTCTAATTCTTGTTTATGGTGAACATCCAACATACAGTCCTGAATATATTGCTGATACTGTAAGAACTGTATATAGTGTAAAAAGTAAAAACGGTGAAATCCGCAGGGTTAACATTAATGCTGCTCCTTTGGATGTTGACGGTTTCCGTGTTGTTAAAAGTGCTGGTATAGGTACTTATCAGATCTTCCAGGAAACTTATCATCCGGAAGCTTATGCAAAAGTTCATCTTGGTGGTGTAAAACGTAATTATGAATGGAGATTAACTGCACTTGACAGAGCGCAGGAAGCAGGAATTGATGACGTTGGACTGGGTGCTTTATTGGGTATTTATGACTGGAGATTTGAAGTAATGGGACTTTTACGTCATGTTAACCATTTTGAAGCTGCATATAATGTTGGCCCTCATACAATCTCTTTCCCTCGTATAAAAGATGCCTCATCTCTTAATATTAGTAAAGATTATCTTGTCAACGATGAAGACTTTGTAAAATTGGTTGCAATATTAAGATTGGCAGTGCCTTATACAGGTTTGATATTGACTGCAAGAGAACCGGCTCATGTTCGTGATCAGATTCTTAAATTCGGTATTTCACAAATTGACGGAGGTACTAATATTCAGTTGGGTGGCTATGCTGAAAAAAGCAGAGAAAACCAGAATCTTAATAAAGAACAATTCCAGATTAACGATACAAGAACTTTGGCTGAAATAATGGATGAATTGATTAAAACCGATTACATTCCTTCTTTCTGTACTGCTTGTTACCGAAAGGGTAGGACAGGGGAGCATTTCATGGAATTTTCTATTCCCGGATTCATTAAAAACTATTGTACTCCAAATGCAATCCTGACTCTAGCTGAATATCTTGAAGATTATGCTTCTGAGGAAACAAAGAAGAAAGGTTATGAATTAATTGACAAGAAAATTAAGGGTCTTTCTTCCGATATTAAAGTTGATGCTTTGAAGGAAAGACTTGAAAAAGTTAAAGCAGGTCAAAGAGATCTTCATTTTTAAATTTAAAATTATAATAAAATTAAGAAGAGGAAAAGTTACTAACTTTTTAAAAGTTAGTAACTTTAATCTTCACAATAAATAAATTCAAAAAATGAGTAATGAAATAAAAATTTTAGGATTAAATATTTTTGACAGGGTTAAAGAAGCTGGTTTAGCCCAGCAAATTCTGACTAAATATGCTCATTTGATTAAAACAAGACTTGGTTTTCATGAAGTAACTGAAGATGTTTGCAGCAGAAATGCAATAATTTTACTTCAGCTTTTAGGAGAACCTGAAGAATGCGAAAAGCTTGAATCTGAACTTTTACAAATAGGTGGTGTGGAAGTGCAGCATATGTCTTTTAAATTTTAATTTCAGATGTTAATAAATATTTGTATATTTGCTGTCCAGTTAATAAAAAATGAGATAAAATTATTTCAAATTAATACAAATAACAAAAATACTAACTCTTAAATTATTTAAATTATGAATCAGGAAATAAGAATTTTAGGTTTAGCTGTTAATAACAGAATAGAAGATGCCGGAAGAGTTCAAAGCATTCTTACTAAATTTGGATGTTCAATAAAAACAAGACTTGGAATGCATGAAGTTACTGATAAAGAATGTAGTACTACAGGCATGATGATTCTTGAACTAACAGGAGACACAAATGAATGGGTTAAACTTGAAAACGAATTATTGAAACTCAATTCTGTTCAGGTACAGAAAATGAATTTCAGAAAATAATGTTTATTTTAAAATAATATTAATAATCAAATGGAGACGCATGATGAGTGCGTCTCTTTTATTTTCCGGCTTTATATCTTATAACTTCTGCCTTTTCAATTGTAATAAGCCCTCCGCATTTGGATTGTTCAAACAAGTGTTCTACAATTTCAGTAAAGTCTCTAATTTTATCTTCAATATCTACAATCTCAATGATCAGAGGAAGATCAGATGATATATCAAATAGTTTTGTTGACTGAACTATTGAGTTTGCACCAAAACCCATAATTCCTCTTGTGACCGTTGCTCCATAAAGTCCTTGTTCTTTAGCTTTGTATACAATAACTTCATATAGTGGCTGATGTCCGATCATGTCGGATTCACCAATGAATATTCTAAGTAATTTTGCATTTGGATTATTTTCCATAGTCAGATAAGTTTTGTTAATATAATACCAATGTAAGTTGCAAATAGTCCGATAATAACGCTTGATGCAATGTAGAGTAGAGCATAAAATAGCTGCCCATTACGGAGAAGGCCTATTGATTCGTTAGAGAATGCAGAGAATGTTGTAAATCCTCCCAGAATTCCTGTTGCTATAAATAGCCTCCATTCTGCTGTAATGGTACCTTTATCGAAAAGTCCGAAAACAAATCCTATAAGTAAACATCCTAAAATATTAACTACAAAAGTACCGAAAGGAAAAGTTGATAAAAATCTGTTCTGAATTGTCTGAGATAAGAGATAACGACTGATACCTCCAATGAAACTACCGGCTCCTATTGCAAAAATCATTCTCATTCTATAAGTAGTTTAACTATTTATGCGTTTGTATTTTAATAAATCACGTGATAATAATATTATCTGCAATAATACAAAAAAATATCCAATCAATATAGAGTTATGCATTGATAATAATTTGTTTAAATACTTTTATAACCTGTAATTTTTGTATTGAGTATATTTGCACAGTTATGCGTTATATAAGAGTTAAATCCTGAGTTTGAGTTTAAAGAACTTGAATATAATAAGGTAAAATATAAATGAAATCGATTTCAGAAAGGTTATATGAGTTTCAGGTTTATAATCAGACGTTACCCCTGAAGGATGCTTCACGTCTTAAAAAGATTATGGCTTTTATTTATAGGCTTCTGGGAAGGAAACTTATAGGAAGATTATTGATAAGCAATAATATGTGTACAGTGTGTAAACATTGTGCCATTGTTTGTCCGAATCAGGCAATCAGATTTTTCTTTAAAAATCCCAGAAGAAGTAATAAATGCAAAGGATGTTTATTATGCGTATACAGTTGTCCTAACCGTGCAATTGAATTACCCTTTGGTTCTCTTGCAGGTGCATTCCTATTACTTTTCCTTCCATTTGATGATTGGATTAAAAATATTTTTTCAATCGATTTTACGGCAATTCTCGGTAAAATAGGGGATAAGTTGATATCTTTTCTGATTTGGTGCATTGCGTACGTTATAGCTGCTGTAATTTATGAAAAAACCCTATTCCTGTTAAGTGCATTACCGATATTTAAAAAATCAGCAAAAATTCCTTTTGTAAAAAAGATCCGCAGGGAAATCCACCCTGCATCAATATTCCCGGTAATTATTGAAAATGATTGTTTTTAAGAACGTACCTACATTAGTTTGTGATAATTGTGGAGATTTTTATCTTACAACTGAAACTTCAAAAAAATTATTTGAAATGGCAACTTTAACTCTTGAAAAAGGAGTTGAGTTTGAAATAATTAACTTCAAACAAGCAGCTTAAGAATAAATTTTTAATTTACAATCTGTGATTCAGAAATAATTTAATGTGATGATGGGGTGATGTGATGTTTTGATTTCAGATAGCTCCTGATGAGACTGATATTGGTAGATAGAGAATAAACATCACCAACTTTTTTGTAGGAAAGAAAGGGTGAGGGCCGGTATAAAAAAACAATTCTATTTGAACAACAACGGAAAGGATTCAGGATTTTGCAGTGCATCCAATTCTATATCACAATCTAATTTTTCCCAAAATAATTGTTTTGGAGAAATCATTTTCAAATTTAAAATATCATTTATAGTTGCGTTTTTGAAGAATGGGTATTCTGCAAAAGGGACAAAATACTCCTGATTATCAATTAATATCCAGAATCCTACAGATGTAATATTGGTTACATTACATGCTGAAATGTCTGTTCCATTCATTTATAAATTCCTCCCTATATTCAATAACATAATCTAATATTTCACGTAATTCTTTATCAGAAAGGTTATAGAAATCAGCTAAAGTAATCTCAGGTTCAATCCAATATTTAGCTACACCATCTGAAGTTGCAATGTGAATATGTTTACGCAATTCTTCCCTGCTGTTAAAGAAAAATCTGTATTTATTTATTCTTTTAATTGTAGGAGACATTACATCAACAATGTGAATTATTTATTATTTTTTACAAAAATAATATTTTTTTCTAATACCCAAAGAAAAAGATTAACCGACAAGACATTAACAATTCTATAACAATTTTACCTCAGTTAGATCAGGAACACTGGCTTAGTAAGGAATGCCAATGTTGATGATATGCTGATGTGATGTGATGTTTTGATTTCAGATAGCTCCCGAGTTATATATTGGTAGAAAGAAAATAACCCACAATCACGTCTTTTAACGGACTGGATAAATTGAGGTTTTTAGATAATGTAAAAATAAAAATTGGTAATGAACGATGCATTAAATATTAGAAATAGTTTACAGAATGTCAAACCAACGTTCAATTGAAATAGAGTTAAACTGAAGAAAACATCGGGTGTTATTCATGTTTAGATTCTTCGGGATTTTAATGGAATGGTAAAATTGAAGAGAAAAACAAATACGAATTGTGCATTTTTTGATTAATTCTGAAGCAGGGGTAAAGCAAGGGTAAAACCATATAAAAGCCATACCCGATCATTTATAAAATCTTTAATATTTATCCATATTTGAAAGTTGTTATAATTAAATCAGATATGTTCAATTAAAATTATATTCTATATTATCGCATATAATATTGTATGGATGCCTTATTGATATGTAAGTTTTAATAAAGAGCTTTTTATTATAATATTGAAAAAAAATTAATCGCTTGGTAGTGATATAATTATTTAATTTATTATCTTTGTATAAAAAAAATGAAAACAAATATTATACTTTTAGCTTTATCCCTATGTTGTCTTTCGGTGATGGCCCTGAATGACTCATTACCTAAAAGATATAATTTTAATATTGGAGTAAATTGGGGTACAGGTTTTTCCGGAACAGATGATAATGAATGTCATATTAACTATAACTTTGGAGTATTAACAGGGTTTAAACAAAGACATTATATTTTTTTAAATACTAACCGAATTGAAAGAATGTCAATTGATATTACATCAGCACATGAACAATATAAAGTAATAGGCTTATATAGTTATAATTTACTTTATGGCTATAGATTATATAAAAATAGAAAGTTTTCATTAATTTATTCGATGGGAATAAGTTATGGGAAAGGTATTTATCGCGATAAACTTGTTAAAATTATATATCCAAATATGTATATTTATACTGTATTTGATAAAATTGAATATCTATATAATACGGATTATTATGATTACATAGGAATTCCGATTAGTTTAAAATTATTTGGGTTATATACAAATAATGGATTCTTTGTTGATCTAAATTTGAATATACATAAACATTTTGATTATGGTTTTACAGTAAATTATTTTTTTGGACGATTTACTAAATCAAAGTGATAATGAGATAAAATTTAATATTTATTGATTGTATCCCTTAAATAACGATCAAATAATAATAAAATATTTAGCTTTAAATATTAAAAATTAAATTTTAACGGCAACCTTTTTCTTACTACTAAGTCATATAGTTATTAATAAATAAATTATAATATGAAAAAAATTATATTATTATTACTTATAGGACTTATAACTAGTATGTTGTACGGACAGAATGTTAAATGGATTAGATATATTATGTCAAATTCAAATATACCGGGTAATTGTATTAGAGATTTAAAAATTGATAACAATAATAATAAATGGATTATATTTTGTGATAATAATACCAAGATTGCTAAGTTTGACGGAGTTAACTGGGAAATATTTGATTTAGATTCAATTGGTTTTAAAGATGTTAATCCTCAAAATATTGTAATTGATAAATTTAATAACATTTGGTTTGGAACAAACCATGGATTATTAGAATTTGATGGAAAAAACTGGAAAGAATATAAGTATAAATCTGTAAACTGGAATATCACTTCGATGGCAATAGATAAAAATAATATTATATGGATAGGGACTTATCACGATGGACTAATAAAATTTGACGGTTTAAACTGGACAGAATACAATTTAATTAATTTAGGAATGCCTTATAATTGTATTAGTACAATTGCAATCGATAAAGACGGGAATATATGGTTTGCGGATGGAGAAAATTTAATAAGATTTAAAAACAATAAATTTACATTATATGATACAACTAATTCCGGTTTATCAGGTGATTATATATTTACACTAGCAATAGATATTGATGGTGATTTATGGATAGGGGCGCTTAATGAATTGATAAAATTTGATGGATATAACTGGGTTCAAGATAATGGGTATTATTTTGGTGTTATTAAAATAGATAATAACGGGAATAAATGGATAGGTAGAGAATTCGGACTGGAGAAATTTGATGGTGTGAAAAGTACATTTTTTAGTTTAATAGATATACCTGGATTTCCTTTTGGCTATGCAACTCATTTAGAAATAGATAAAGAAGGCTTTGAATGGGTAGGAACTGATACTTTTGGAGATGGGCTTTTTAAGTTAGAAGAAGGCGGACCTGGACCTTATAATATAAACTCTTATATTATTTCCGGAAGAGTATTCGATGATAAAAACAAAAACAAAGAAAAAGATAATGATGAGAATTATATTGGAGGACAAAAAGTGATGCTTTTACCTGATAGTATAATTAACATAAGTGATGCAAACGGTAGATACAGTTTTGCGGTTAATTCAGGAGACTATAAAATACAATATATAAAAAATACTGATTGGAATTTATCAACTAATTCTGAGGTATATAAAATAAGCGTCTATAATGATAGTATTATACCTGATTTTGGTGTTTATTCTTCGACAACAAATGTACAAACAAAAATAAAAATATTAGTTAATTCTGACATAGCCAGATGTGGAAGAGAAGGAGTATATAATATTGATTATATAAATACAGGAAATGATAACGGAGATGGGATAGTAAAGTTTAAACCAGATAGTAAATTAACGAGAATAAGTTCATTCCCTGTTTGGGATAGTATTGTAAATGGAATATATTACTGGAACTTCAAAGGACTATATCCAACAGAAAAAAGACAAATACGTTTCAAAGTCATAAATCCTGGATTTGGATCAATGGGTGATACGCTTATATCTGATGGATGCGCAAATATAAAATCATCTTATACAAATCAGAGTCATGATGACTTTTACATTTATAAGAGTATTGTTAATTGTTCTTGTGATCCCAATGACAAGTCTGTAGAAACAATAGGGACAGGAGTAGAGAATAAGACATATTTCAATAATTTATTGAGATATACTATAAGATTTCAAAATACCGGAAATGATACTGCATTTGATGTAAGAGTGCTGGATACACTTAGCAGGAAATTAGATTGGTCAACTTTTAAAGTCGCAGCAAGTAGTAATAACGTAAATACATCTATTAATAAGAACGGTATTGTTACATTTATGTTCAATAATATATTGTTACCTGATAGTGGAAAGAACTATCCTGGAAGTTGTGGATTTGTGACTTATGAAATTTTACCTACAAATGATTCCTTGCCATTTGAAGTGGAAAATACAGCTTATATTTATTTTGATTATAATCAATCTGTGAAAACTAATACAGTTATAACTAAGATTAACAAAGTTAGTGTTGATTTAGGGAACGATTTAGAAATATGTAATGGTGAAAGTATAGAATTAAAAATTAAAAATTCAGATACAAAATTAAAATATAAATGGAGTACAGGTGATACGACATTAAGTATAAAAATATCACCTAATTTAACTACAACCTACACTGTAACAGCGACATTAGGAAATTTCAGTGATACTGATGATATTATCGTCAGAGTGAAAAATGTAGTAGTTGGTGCCGGAGCTGACGTAACAATCTGTCGTCTTGATACAACAAGACTTACAGCTATAGGGGGAAGATTTTACAGGTGGAGCACAGGATCAAGGTTACAAAGTATTGTTGTTAATCCGACCAGCACAGCAATATATAAAGTTACAATAACGAAGTCTGCAGGATCAAGTTCAACAGCAAGTGTAAAAGTCACTGTAAATTATGTAACTGTTGATGCCGGACCTGATAAGACTGTGTGTAAAGGAAAGAATGTACAGTTACAAATTGCAGATTATTCACCGGGAGTAAAATATAAATGGAATACAGGAGATTCAACAGGAGCTGTTTCTGTTAATCCTGTAGTGTTGAAATTATATACCGTAACTGCAAAACAAAATAATTGCAGTGCAAAGGATTATGTGATTGTAAGGCCATATAGTATAATTGCAAATGCAGGATATGATAAAACAATTTGCCTGGATAAGATTACAACTCTGACAGCTCTGGGAGGAGCGTCATATCAATGGACAATGGATAATGGACAATTGAAAATGGGTCAGGTTATAAGTGTTAGTCCGGCAGTGAGGACAACCTATGTAGTGACAGTGACAAATAACAGGGGATGTACGGCGAGTGATGATGTAGTTGTTTCGGTAACTAATTGCAAGGATAAGGACATAAAGCCCTCATCCCCAACCCCTCTCCCTAAGGAGAGGGAAGTAGGTCTGAGGGTTTATCCAAATCCTTTTTCTGATATGACAACTATTGAATATACCATGCAAGAGAGTGGTCATGCTGAAATCGGAATATACGATATGATGGGAAGAAAGATTGAAGAAACTGTTATTTATTATAAAGACAGAGGCGTATATAATTTTGAATTGAACAGAAAAAATTTGAATTCTGGGGTGTATTTTGTAAGATTAGAAATAGGAACAGGTATTTATATAAGGAAGTTGATAGTGGAGTAATTTTGATAATAAGTTATGAAATATGAATATAATGCATTTTATTTA
>JAUZOY010000076.1 GCA_030706235.1 Bacteroidota bacterium
AGACCATTCATCAATAAGAACGACAAGAGGCTGAGTTGTGAAATTACCGTTACCGGGAGCATATATTTCATTCTTCGGACGTACCCTACCCTGTGTATATACTATCAGTTTGTCTTTCGAAAGCAGATCATTTGAAAGCATAACAGCAGCATCCAGATAACCTCCGCCATTTCCTCTTAAATCAAGAATTAATTTTCTTAATCCCTGTTTCTTAAGTTTGGCTAAAGCCTTTGTATATTCATCAAAAGTAGTAGCAGAAAATTTATCAATTTTTATATATCCGATCTTATCTTCCATCATATAAGCTGCATCGACACTAAATGTCGGAATTTTATCACGAATAATAGTAAAATTTACAAACCTATTCTGAGTCGAATGTAAAACTGTAAGTAAGACTTTTGTTCCTCTTTTACCACGAAGCATTTTCATTACCTGATTATTTGTAATGTGTATACCTGCCACATTTCTATTTTCAACTTTAATAATCCGGTCTCCGGGACGTATTCCTACTTTTTCAGAAGGACCACCGGAAATTGTACTTACAACAACAATAGTATCACGCCTGATATTAAACTCCACTCCTATTCCATCAAAATTACCGGCCAAAGGTTCATTAGCTTCTGCAAGTTCCGATGCAGGAATATAATATGAATGCGGATCCAGATTCTGAAGAATATCATTAATGGCATTTTCAGACAGTTTTTTAAAATTTACAGTGTCTACATAATAATCTTTAATAAAATTAAGGATATTGCTGATTTTATCTGCTTCGTATTTATTTGAGGATCTAGTACTTTTTAATGGAGAAGATGAAAGTTTATATCCAATAAAAATACCTGCAATAATTGCAAGTGCAAGTATAATTGGCAAATATATTCTGAGTCTGTCGTTTGGCATTTATAATTGTTTTAAATAATTTGCAAAAGTACGAAAAATACAGGAAAGAATTAAAGAATAAGAAATTATAGGTCGAATGAATTCATGATATTTCCAGCTATTATCCTGCCATGCATTCCACTTAATATCAACGCTATAGCCTGAATAAAAATTATATTTTTTTTTAAAATAATATAAATAGCCTCACGTTCTAATATTAAGAAGGCGTAAAGCACGATATGATCTTTGAATTTCAATTTTTTTTAAGTGCTTACAAATTCCAACTTAAAATTTAATTCACGTTAATATTAAATGATAGAGCTTCTCCCTTAAGTGGGGGGAGCTTTTTTAGTTAAAAATAAAAATGAAAAGTACAAAAATGAAGGTCAAACTTTAATTTAATAATTTCAAAAAAATAAAATAATAAAGTATAGTTCCCGTTTTAATTTGATAATTTAGATGCGAAGAGCATAATTTTTTATTTGATAAGTCAATTTTATTAACTCTATATTCGCATTCTAAGTTTATTTATTAATGAATTAATAGATTAACAACCGTTTAGAGCCTCTCTCTTAAGTGAGTGGGGCTTTTTTAATTGATAATTTTCAATTAGTGTATTATAATAATTTTCTACACTTATTTAAAATCTTATTTCTGTCATTCCCGGAAATTATCTTCTTTAATTAATCATAAAAATCTATCAATTAGAAAAAAAAGTGTACTTTTGCATTCCCAAATAGCTGGGAATATAATTAACTTAATATTAACCTTTAAAAGGATGCTGGTCATCCAATAAACTTAATGATTGAAAATGAAACAACTGCAGGGAATGCAGAAGATTTATCAAAAGAAGTAACTAATAACACAAACGAATCATCAAATGAATCTGTAGAGAACAAACCAGAACCGCTGGGACCTGAAAGTAACTTTGCAGTAGAAACAAGTAGTAATGCTTTTACCGGAGAACAGTCTGAAAAGAAAGAAAAAAAAGCTTTTCAAAATCCTTATTCTCTGGAAAATTTTGATTGGGATGCAATAGGTAAGAAACACGAAAATTATTCAAAAGCAGAAAGAGAAAAATACGAAAAATTGTATGAAGAAACGTTAAATGCGATTACTGAACATGAAGTAATTGAAGGAACTATCGTTTCAAAGTCATCAAGAGAAATAGTTGTTAATATAGGATTTAAATCTGATGGTGTTATTCCTTTATCAGAAGTAAGATATAATCCTAACATAAAAGTTGGCGACAAACTTGAAGTTTATGTTGAAACTCAAGAAGATGCAAACGGTCAATTATTACTTTCTCACAAGAAAGCAAGAACTTTGAAAGCTTGGGAAAGAATTAATTCTGCACTTGAAAATGGAGAAATTATAAATGGATACGTAAAATGCAGGACAAAAGGTGGTTTAATAGTAGATGTATTTGGAATAGAAGCATTCTTACCAGGTTCACAAATTGATGTTAAACCTATAAGAGATTACGATATTTATGTTGATAAAACAATGGAATTCAAAGTTGTTAAAATCAATCATGAATTTAAAAATGTTGTTGTATCACATAAAGCGCTTATCGAAGCTGAACTTGAACAGCAAAAAGTTGAAATTATGTCAAAACTTGAAAAAGGTCAGATTCTTGAAGGTACAGTTAAGAATATTACTTCATACGGAGTATTCATTGATCTTGGCGGCGTAGACGGATTGATACATATTACAGATCTTTCATGGGGAAGGATATCACATCCTCAAGAAATTGTAGAACTTGATCAGAAAATCAACGTAGTTATTCTTGATTTTGACGATGAAAAGAAGAGAATTGCACTTGGTTTGAAACAATTGACACCACATCCATGGGATAACCTAGATCCAAATCTTGCAGTTGGAGATAAAGTAAAGGGTAAAGTAGTAGTAATCGCTGATTACGGAGCATTTATAGAAATAGCACCGGGAGTTGAAGGATTAATCCATGTATCAGAAATGACATGGTCTCAACATTTAAGAAGTGCTCAGGAATTCTTAGCTGTAGATCAGGAAGTAGAAGCTGTTATTCTTACACTTGACAGAGAAAACAGGAAAATGTCTCTTGGCATGAAACAGTTAAAACCAGACCCATGGGATAATATCATTGAAAAATATGCAATAAACTCCAAACATAAAGCAATTGTAAGAAACTTCACAAACTTTGGAGTATTTGTAGAACTTGAAGAAGGTGTTGATGGTTTAATACACATATCAGATTTATCATGGTCTAAGAAAATCAAACATCCTGCTGAATTTACAAATATAGGAGATGAAATTGAAGTTATAGTTCTGGATATTGATAAAGAAAACAGAAGATTAAGCCTTGGTCATAAACAAATAGAAGAAAATCCATGGGAAGTATTTGAATCAGTATTTACTCCGGACTCTATCCACCAGGGAACAATTGTCAATATTAATGACAAGGGTGCAATAATTTCATTACCTTATGGTGTTGAAGGATTTGCTCCAATCAAACATATTATCAAAGCAGATAATACAACTGCAAGAGTAGATGAAACTCTGGATTTCAAAGTTCTTGAATTCTCAAAAGACAGCAAAAAAATTGTTGTATCTCACTCAAGAATTTATCTTGATGCACAGGCAGCTGAAAAAGCAAAAGAAGAAGAAAGCATGAAGTCTGAAGAAAAAGAAGCCAAGAAAGCAGTTAAGAAAGTTAAAGAAAAAATTGAAAGAAGTACACTTGGTGATATAGAAGCATTGGCAGAACTTAAATCTGGTCTTGAAGCTCAGGAAAAAGAAAAGAGAGAACAGGTCAAAAAATCTCTTGATGAAAAGGAAGAAAGAAAATCAAAAGTTCAGGAAGATTCAATAAAACCAGATGTTTCAGATGAATCAAATACCGGACAAAGTGAAAAAGAACAGGAAAAAGAAACAAAACCTGAAAAGTCTGAAGAATAATAACAATTGAAAAAATCCCGATGACCTCGGGATTTTTTTTTAATTTTTTTTATTTTTTATATGCCATTGAAAATTATAAAAGGGAATAATTATTGTTCTATAGTAATTGATTCTAAAAATATATCAAACGAAATAACAGCTAAACTAAACTTAAATTTAGATAATTTAATAAAAAACACAAACAAAAACATAATAATTGATTTAAAAAGCTGTTTAAATATTTCAGGGATAGATTCAACAGACGTTTTTGTAAAACATTATTATGGATGCAGAAGTCTAAATGGTTCTCCCATAGTTATTTCGCCGAATAAAAGTATTACAGATTTTATACTTAAGAATTCTGGAGATGCTGAAATACTCATTACAAAAACTTATAAAGAAGCTTTTGATTTAATTATAATTGAAGAAATAGAAAATGAAATAAGTGTTTCTTAAAATTTAGATAATGTCATTTGAATTAACTATATTAGGTTGCAGTTCAGCAACTCCTACTCGAACCAGGCATCAGAGTTCACATTTTATTAATATAAACAACAAGTATTTTTTGGTTGATTGTGGTGAAGGTACTCAACAACAACTCAGGAACTTCAGAATCAGGCTTCAACAAATAAATCATATATTTATTTCACATCTGCACGGTGATCATAGTCAGGGACTTATAGGTATGGTATCAACTATGCATTTGCTTGGCAGAAAAGAAGATCTACATATATATGGTTTTATTGAAGGTTTGAAACAAATAATTGATGTACAACTAAAATATTCAGAAACTATTTTAAATTACAAAATAGTATATCATAATCTCAGAAGTGATATACCTGAAAAAATATATGAAGATGACAGTCTAACTGTAGAAACGATTATTCTAAAACATAGCCTGCCATGTTGCGGATTTTTATTTGCCGAAAAAGAAAAGCCAAGAAATATAAAAAAAGAGTTTCTTGAAAAAGAAAATATTCCCTTTGAAATGTTCAATAAAATAAAATCAGGTGAAGATTATATAAATCCTGAAGGAGTATTTTATAAAAATGAAGAGATAACATATCCTGTACATAGTCCAAGAAAATATGCATACTGTTCTGACACAATGTATACAGAATCAATAGTACCACAAATTTACGGAGTGGATATATTATATCATGAAGCCACTTTCACCGAAGACCTTAAATCAGCAGCAAAAGAAAAATTTCATTCTACAGCATTTGAGGCAGCTACTATTGCGAAAACAGCTAATGTTAAAGAGCTGATAATAGGACACTATTCTGCAAGATATAAAGAACTTGACCCACTTTTAAATGAAGCAAGATCAATATTTAAAAATACATATCTTGCCGAAGAAGGGAAAAAATATTGTATTAGTTAAAAGTTAAAAGTTAAAAGTTAAAAGTTGAAAGTTAAAAATAGAATAGAAAATATTGGGTTAATCAAATTTATCAGATTTACAATATTATTAATAATTTTAACAGATATCCTTTTATTCAGATATGACTTGCAAGCACAGAATTCCGCAAGGATAGAACTGGTAAATGCAAATTCTTTATCATTTGATAAAAATCAAAATAAAGAAATTAAAAAACTTATAGGTCAGGTAATTCTAAGACATAATAATGCATACCTATATTGTGATAGCGCATATTTATACTCAGAATCAAATAAAGCTGATGCTTTTGGAAATGTCCATATTAAGAACAATGATACTTTAAATATATACTCTGAAATGCTTACATATGACGGAGATGCAAGGATAGCAGATCTAAGAAACAATGTCAGACTTGTTGATAAAGATATAATATTATCAACCGATATATTAAATTATGATTTAAGTAAAGATATTGCAAAATATAATGATTGGGGCAAGATAGTAAATAAAGATAATTACCTTACAAGCAAAAAAGGATTATACTATACAACAAAAAAAGAATTTATTTTTAGCCAGAACGTTAATCTTAAAAACAGAAAATATGATATCAATTGTGATTCACTTAAGTATCAAACCAAGAGGAGAATCGCTTATTTTTATGGTCCCACCAGAATAATTACAGATGGTACATTTATTTATTGTGAATATGGATGGTATAACATTCAGAAAGACATTTCAAGGTTTTCCAAAAAGGCACATATATTTAACAAATCACAAAAGGTATATGCAGACAGTATAATATACGACAGGTTAAAAAGCATTTCAAAAGCATATAGGAATGTCACATTAAAAGATACAGCACAAAAGGTACAGATTGAATGTCAATTTGCTGAATATGATGAAATAAAATCGACATCATATGCAACAGGAAAACCATTGCTTAAATATTTTATGGAAAATGATACATTGTATATTCATGCAGACACTCTAAAATCAATATATGATACAATGGCAAATAACAAAGTACTATTTGCGTACAAAAGAGCTAAATTTATAATGAAAGATATGCAGGGAATGTCTGATTCGCTGACATATTCAATAAACGATTCAGTGATTCACATGTATAAAACACCAATATTATGGGCTGACAAAAATCAGATGACATCAGACAGTATAGAAATTAAAACATCCGACAGGAAAATAAAAAGGATGTATATGTATGAGAATAGTTTTATATCATCTGAAGAAGATTCAGGTCGTTATAATCAGATCAGAGGAAAGCGAATGACAGCGGATTTTGATGAAAATAAACTCAAAACAATACTGGTCGAAGGAAACGGCCAAACATTGTATTATGCTATAGATGATGAAAAGACAGATATAGGAGTAAATAAAGCCGAAGCGACAAATCTTAGAATATATATCAAAAGCAGGAAAATAGATAAAATTAATTTTATTAATTCAGCAGATGCAACATTATATCCAAATAAAGAGCTGAAAAAAGATGAACTTTTTTTAAAAGATTTTAAATGGTATTCCGACAAACGACCTGTAAATATTAATGATCTATATAAGTGGTAAAAATCTCCATAAAAAATATTCATAATTTTTTGCTTTTGTATTTTATTAAGACTTAACTTTGCAGCAAAATTGCAAAAGGCGATTTATATTGTTTAATAATTTTATTCAATTTTCATATGAACGTAGATAAAATAATGAACGATCTTGAAAAGAAAAATCCAGGTGAGGTGGAATTTCTTCAAGCAGTTCGCGAAGTCCTAGAATCAATCGAAGACGTAGTTAATCAAAATCCTCAATTTGAAGCAGCTGGCCTCATTGAACGTCTTGTAAATCCGGATCGTACTTTAATGTTTAAAGTACCATGGGTAGATGATAAAGGAACTGTACATGTAAACAGAGGTTACAGGGTACAATTCAACAATGCAATTGGTCCATATAAAGGTGGTTTAAGATTCCACCCAAGTGTAAATCTTAGTATTTTGAAATTTCTTGGATTCGAACAGATTTTCAAAAATAGTTTAACAACATTACCTATGGGTGGTGGAAAAGGTGGTTCAGATTTTGATCCAAAAGGAAAATCAGACAGCGAAGTTATGAGATTCTGTCAGGCATTCATGCTGGAACTTAATAAAATCATTGGCCCAGAAACAGACGTACCGGCAGGAGATATTGGTGTAGGTGGAAGAGAAATTGGTTTCTTATATGGTATGTACAAAAAATTAAGAAGAGAAAATACCGGAGTATTAACCGGAAAAGGAACAAACTGGGGTGGAAGTTTGATAAGACCAGAAGCTACCGGTTTTGGTGGAGTATATTTTGGAGTAGAAATGTTGAAATCTAAAAATACTGACTATAAAGGAAAAACAGTTGCTATTTCAGGATTTGGTAATGTAGCATGGGGTGCAGCACTTAAATTATCTGAATTAGGAGCAAAAGTTGTTACAATTTCAGGACCTGATGGATATATCTATGATCCAGCTGGTATTTCAGGTGAAAAAATTGATTATATGCTAGACTTAAGAGCATCTAATCAAGATATTGTAAAACCATATGCTGATAAATTCCCGGGATCAAAATTCGTTGCAGGTAAAAAACCATGGGAAGTAAAATGTGATATTGCTTTCCCTTGTGCTACTCAAAATGAATTAAATGGAAATGATGCTAAAACATTAATAGAAAATGGTTGTATAATGGTAGCTGAAGTTTCAAACATGGGTTGTACACCAGAAGCTATTGAAGCATTACAGGAAAAGAAACTTCTTTTTGCACCCGGTAAAGCAGTAAATGCAGGTGGTGTTGCTGTTTCTGGTCTTGAAATGTCTCAGAACTCTATGAAATATAGCTGGTCAGCTGAAGAAGTAGATCAGAAACTTCATTCAATCATGAAAAATATTCATGAAGCATGTGTAAAAAATGGTAAAGACAGTACAGGTTACGTAAATTATGTAAAAGGTGCTAACATTGCCGGTTTCTTAAAAGTAGCTCATGCAATGATGGATCAAGGTATAATATAATACCAATTTCATTATTAATCATGCTTTATATATTAAAGCTGATTTAAAACAAAAAAGCTCTTCAGTAAATGAAGAGCTTTTTTTATTTAGTACAATTTACAATAATTAAGAATTATATTTTTATAATAATCATCTTAATATTAAAATAAATATATATTTTTGTCAATGGAATAAAAAAATTTTAATAAAAAAATTTAATAAGAGAATAAAACTATAATAAATTAATTTGAAATTATATAACATAGTATTTTTTCCGATTAACATATATACATTTTTAAATAAAATTATAATAATGAAAAGACTTATATTCATTTATTTAATATTACTATTTTGTTTTACTTACGGTTATTCTCAAAACATATATGATATAGCGAATAATAATGGAAAAATAATAAATATAAATAATAGTAAGGAAAATTGCAAAGTAAATTTTACCAGTAATTTTAGCAAAGTAGATAACCAAAATGGATATTATAACTATACGGATGGTGAAAATTATAAAATAACCTTTAATGCAGGTAAAGGTAAAAGAGTTAATTTTACTTTTACAAGTGATGTAGGAGTATATATTGATGATAATGGAAATTTAAAAAATTATGGAAACGATTATTATATATATCCCGGAGATACGATTTATTTCTATGACGGACCATCAACATCAAGTCCATTGATACATAAATACACTGGGATCTCGGAGGGAGTATATGACAAATATAATAATATTATATATGGTATTGGAATGTCAAATCCTATTAATTCATCAGATTCATGTATGACAATAGCATTTAAATCAAATTCAGATGGTCATACATCGGCCGGTTGGGCAGCAGATGTAATATGTCAGGATATACCACCTTTACCACAAGGATGTAATGGCAATATTTCTGCATCAAACTTCATTACAAATTCGCCAAATATGTGTAATCTTAAAGGATATTGCGGAAATACAAGTGATTATTATACTGCTGATATTCCACAGGGAATGTGTGAAATGTGTAATTTATTCAATGGTAGTATTCAAAATAATTCATGGATGACATTTATTGCTGACTCTTCAAATGTTTCATTGAGCGTTAAAATTGAAAATTGCACCTTAAAGCAAGGTATTCAAATCGGCGTCTACTCAATAATTAACAATAACTATGTTTTGCTTTCTGATATTGGATATACATCCGGTGATCCATCATATAATAATGCAAATAAAATATTAAATCTTAATATACCATATAAGAATACAACTAAACTTTCAAAAGGACAAACATATTATGTTATGGTTGACGGATTAGGAGGTGATGTTTGCGATTATACAATCACAGGAAAATCAGGTATATCATTTCAGTCCAGTGCAGGACCTGACCAAACTATCTGCAGTGGAGAACTAACCACATTAAATGCTTCAGGAGGGAAAACATACACATGGTCTCCATCAAACGGTCTGAGTAACCCATTTTCAAAAAATCCAACTGCCAAACCAACAACAACTACAACTTATAGATTATCAATGACAGATGCAGGTATTAATACAGATTGTCCTTTTAAAGCTGTAGACTCAATAGTAGTAAAAGTTAACCCTTCTCCTTTAATTAATATAGGAGCAGATACTTCTCTATGTAGTGGTGATAGTCTGAAATTGATAGTAAGTGCAGCACAAGGATCAACTTATACATGGGATAATGGCGGAGGATCTGCATCATCTATCACAATATCACCTATTAAGACGACCACATATAAAATAACGGTAAAAAATAATGGTTGTTCCTTTCTGGACAGTATAAAAATCACAATAAATCCCAACCCCACTTTAGCTTATAAAAATATTTCGATATATTCCGGTAATCAGGCAAATATAATTCCGACAAATATAACAGATGCTGAATCTTTTTTATGGAGTAACGGGGACACGTCATCATCAATTACTACCAATCCGACAACAACTACAACGTACACTTTAACAGCAACTTCGGCTTATGGCTGTACAAATACTGCCGGAATAACAGTTACTGTTAAGCCAAAGAAGGATATTATTATTTCAGCAGATTCTACGATAATTTGTTCAGGAGCTTCTTTAACATTGACAGCATCAGGTGCGACAACATATAGTTGGAACACCGGAGGAGAAACAGCATCAATCACCGTTATTCCAACCACAACGACGAAATATAAGGTCACCGGAATAAGCGAAGATGGTACATCAACCGGCTCAGTTACTGTCACAGTAATTCCATCACCCAATACAAATGCAGGAGCAGATCAGACAATTACGAAAGGAAATAAAGCTACATTAACAGCATCCGGAGCTACAACATACTTATGGTGCACGACATCAACTAAAGCATCTATTACAGTTTTTCCATCAATAACTACAACATATACAGTTACAGGTTCATCCAATAACGGTTGCACAGCAGAAGATAAAGTAATTATTTACATTTCAGAAGTTGGAGTCGAAGAAATATCCAATACAAATTATGAATTACTAATTTACCCCAATCCTTCTGATGAAATTATAACAATTGAAAGATTGAATAAAATAAATTCAGAGAAAGGATTAATTTCAATTTATAATGTTATTGGAGAAGTATTTTTTGCGAGCTCAGTTACAAATGATAAAATTGTAGTTGATATAAAAAAATTTCCCAATGGAATTTATTATATTGAGTACAAAAATGGAGAAACTGTTGAATTCAGAAAATTTATTAAAAATTAATTGAATATAAATAATCTTAAAAGAGATACTTTATTTAACATATAAATACCAAAGTCAGCTACTACAAATTCAAAATAAACATATAATTTTGCACTAATAATTAAAAAATCTAAATCAAAAAAAAACTATGTATAAAGAGAATAAAACACTGATGAGTGAAGCATTAGATGCTTTAGAAGGCAGATGGGGTATTACAATCGGAACATGTTTAGTATTTATATTAATTCAGAGCATATTCAGATTTATTCCATATTTAGGATTTATAATTATAATTATTATTAGAGGACCTTTATCAATTGGATTAAATCGGTTTTTATTATCCATATCAAGAAGACAGGAAGCTGAAATCGGCATGCTTTTCAGTGAATTTAATAATTTTAAAAGAGCATTTCTAGCTTATCTATTGCTTATAGTTTATATACTTCTTTATACACTTCTTTTAATAGTTCCCGGAATAATTAAAGCATATTCCCTATCACAGACATTTTTTATTCTTGCTGATAATCCATCGATAGGTTATAATGAAGCATTAAAATCAAGTGAAAGAATGATGCAAGGTAATAAATTAAGATATTTTTACCTCCATTGCAGATTTATAGGATGGATTCTATTATCTCTACTTACTCTCGGAATAGGATTAATTTGGTTAATTCCCTATATAAGGATTAGTATTGCAGGATTTTATGATGATCTGAAAGAAAACACTATTATAGATCAACCTTTTACCGAAAATTTATAAGAAGATCAATTTAATTCTGCAGACAGATTTTTAAAACCTACTTTAGGAGAAACACCATTGTAAATAATATTATAAACTGTTGATGTTATAGCCATGTTTACGTTTAGCTGGCTATTAATCATATTTATACATTTAACAGCAAAGTATCCTTCGGCAATCATATTCATTTCAAGCTGGGCAGATTTGACAGAATAGCCCTTCCCTATCATATGACCGAAAGTTCGGTTTCGGCTAAACTGCGAATAAGCAGTAACAAGAAGATCACCAAGATAAACGGGTTGATTTATATCTCTTACAGCAGGAGATACTTTATCAATAAAATTTTTCATTTCCTGAATAGCATTTGCAATGAGGACGGCCTGAAAATTATCGCCATAACCTAAAGCTGAAGACATACCTGAAGCAATAGCAAATATATTTTTTAATATAGCAGCATATTCTATACCATCTACATCATCAGATATTCTGGTATTTATATGTCTGCACCGGAAAAAATCAGCAAACTGCCTGGCATATTCAATATTTTTAAAACCAAATGTCAAAAAGGAAAGTCTTTCAAGAGCTACCTCTTCGGAATGGCAAGGACCACCTATCACTCCAATATTTAATGGATCAACATTGTAATACTTTGTAATAAAGTCAGATACTATAAGATTATCATCAGGTATAACTCCTTTTACAGCAGAAACTAATATTTTGTTTTTGAATATATCTGATGGAATATCTTTTAAAGCCT
>JAUZOY010000077.1 GCA_030706235.1 Bacteroidota bacterium
CATCTCAGTTAGTTGTTTCAATTACTGTTGTAAACGCAAATGCAGGTGCAGATCAGACTATTTGTTCAAATTCTTCATCAACTTTGACTGCAACAGGTGGAACTTCATTTAAATGGAGTTACAATAATTCAACAAATCAAAGTATAATAGTGTCACCTACTACTACAAGTACGTATTATGTTACAGTAACAAATTTAGGTTGTACAGCAAAAGATACAGTTGTGGTAAATGTAAGTTCAAGTATAGTTGTGAGTGCCGGTAAAGATCAAACAATATGCAAAAATGCATCAACAATACTTACAGCTACAGGAAGCAGTACATATACATGGAATACAGGAGAAATGACATCATCAATAAATGTTTCTCCTACTTTAACTACAACTTATACCGTCACAGCAAATTCCGGAACCTGCAGTGCAAGTGACAATGTTATAGTAAATGTAAGCAATACACAGGCAGGAAGTGCAGGAGCCGATCAGACAATATGTAATGGAAGTAGCTCAACTATTACGGCAACAGGTGGCGCCTCATACCATTGGAGTACAGGTGAAACAACTCCGTCAATAGTTGTTAGTCCTGCAGATTCAACAACATATACTGTTACTATAACTTCATCAGATAATTGTGTTTCAACAGATGAGGTAAATGTAGTGGTAAAACAAGTTCCACAGGCTTCTGCCGGTCAGGATGTTTCAGTATGTAAAGGTTCTCAGGCTGCACTTTCAGCAACCGGTGGAGATAGTTACATCTGGAGTACAAATGAAACATCTGCTTCTATAAATCCAATTCCAACATCAACTACAATATATACAGTAACAGTAACAGCAAATGGTTGCAGTTCAAGTGCAAACGTGACAGTAAATGTTATTGAATTGATAGTAGATGCCGGTGGAAATCAGACAATAAATAAAGGTGATACTGCAATATTAGTTGCAAATCCTTCAGGAGGTAATGTTTATTCTTTTGTATGGAGTCAGAACGCCGGAAATTCTATAAGTGTTAAAGTCAGTCCTTCTCTGACTACAACCTATATAGTAACTATCACTGATCAGGGCTGCAGCGCTACGGGTTCTGTCGCTGTAGTTGTTAATCAACCGGGGTGTAATTTAAGTGTTGATGCAGGACAAAATGTAACAATAGAAAACGGTCAGGCAGCAAACCTTACTGGAAATGCAACCGGAGGAGCAGGCTATAGTTATTTATGGAGTAACGGACAGACAACTTCAACTATAACAGTTTCACCAACAGTAACTACAACTTATTTTGTTACGGTTACAGTAAACGGAGGAACTTGTTCCGCAACAGATAATGTTGTTGTCAAGGTAAATACCACAGGAATTAAAGAAAATATTTTGTCCGGGAGTGAATCTATTTCAGTATATCCAAATCCTGCTATATCCGAAATTAGTATTTCATTTAATAATATTTACAAAAATGATATTTTATTAAATATCTATAATAATATTGGTGAAGTTGTTCGACAGGAGGTTATGAAAAATAGTATTTCCTCACCTTATAAATTAAATATTAGTGGACTTTCTAAAGGAATATATTTCTTACAATTCAGAAATAACGAACTTAATACAATAAGAAAAATTGCAATAGAGTAGCTTATAAATTAAAAATTTAAACTATGAAAGTAATAATAATCAACGGACCCAATCTTAATTTGCTTGGTAAAAGAGAGAAGGGAATCTATGGCAATAAATCCTTTGAGGAATATTTTGAAATACTTAAGAAAAAGTATAATTATATAAGTTTTGATTATTTTCAATCCAATGTTGAAGGAGAACTGATTAATAAGATTCATGAAACAGGATTTAGCTATGACGGAATAATACTTAATGCCGGTGGTTATACTCATACTTCAGTAGCAATATCAGATGCTGTAGCTGCAGTTACTACACCTGTAATAGAAGTTCATATTTCAAATATTTTATCAAGGGAAGATTACAGGCATATATCACTTATATCTCCCAAATGCAGAGGATCAATTATGGGTTTTGGATTGAATTCATACCGGCTTGCTGTGGATAGTTTAATTTACCTGTCAGAAGATAAGTAATCTTAATAAAACATAACTCAAAATAATCACCCCAATAGATCTTTTTTAACAGATTTATTAGGGTGATTTTTTTATGGTATAAACCATAGATAAGCTGATAAAATATTATTGTGTAGTATCATGCTAAATTAATAGGTTTTTGACGTTAAAATTTGTATCTTTGTAGTTATTTGTTTCGTTTATTTTTTTTATTGGGATAAGCTTTAATTACGAATTAAGGTATTAAAGAAAACGAAATAATAATAAACAGATAAAGCATGTTTATTAATAATTCACAAATAGATAACATACAAGGAAAAAATGTATATTTAAAAATATACAGAAGGTTATTATTGTGTGCAATATTTCTAATATATTATTCATCAATTGGATATAGTCAGATAAATGCCGGCACCAATAAAACAATATGCAAAGGTGAATCAGTAACATTAGGATCTGTTAATATATGTGACTCTTGTCAATATTTATGGAGTCCTTCAACCGGTTTAAGCAGTACAAATACTGCCAGGCCGGTAGCCAATCCGACAATAACAACAACATACAGTGTAACGATAACATCGAATTCATATATATTTACTACTCAAATAACTGTAACTGTCAATCGTATTCCGGTTGCAAATGCAGGTGCCGATCAAACGATATGTTATGGTAAATCGGCAACATTAACAGCCAAAGGAGGAAATTCTTACAGCTGGAGTAACAGACAAGTAACATCAATAATAACAGTTAGTCCTACAGTTACAACACAATATAATGTTACTGCTTATATAGATAATTGTATAGCAACAGATAATGTTGTAGTTTATGTTTCTTCTTTGCCAAAGTCAAATTTTATTGATGCCAATTCGACAAACTTCTTGAAGTGTAGTTCTTCCGGAGGAAATGCCATTTTTGATTTAAGTATAAAAAATGAATCAACACCATTAAGTAATATAAAACAATATAAAATTGACTGGGGTGATTCGTCGCCTGACACAATATTGAATAATTTAGATATTATTAGTCATAAATATACACAAATGGGTTATTTTAATCTGAAATGTATTGTTATTGACAAATATGGTTGCACAGGAACATTCAATCAAAAAATATTTAATGGCAGTAATCCTGTAATTGGATTAGGAATACCTGGAAATACAACAGGATGTTTACAATCGGCATTTGAATTCCCGATAAATTATAAAAACATATCAGGATATACAAATCCACCGGGAACGATATATGTAATTAGTTTTTATTATGGTACTGATCATACAGATACCACGTATGTACAGCCTTCCCCTCCCGCAGAACCAATGCAAAGTGTTAAACATAGCTTTAATAAATGTTCCTGCGGAGCAGTAAGTTTGAATGATAAAAATTCATTTTATGTGAAAATTACAGCAACAAATGAATGCTCACCATCATCTTTCTCAACAGCCGGCCCAATACAAATATCGCAAAAACCAATATGTGATTTTGATATTTCTCCTCTAAGCAAAGGATGTGCAAATATGGATTTTACAATTATATCTAAAATCACGGGTGGAAAATATATACGAAATAATATATGTGATTCCAATATTAATAAATATTGGGTGATTACTCCTGCAAATTATACAATAGCGACTTCTATTAATAATAAACTTGGAAGCAGCATTAATTTTCCTGCGGATCCTAATTCCCATGGCAGCAATTCTATTACTGTCAGATTTACAAAAATGGGTAAATATTCAATAAAATTAGTTGCAGAGAATGCCTGTGGTACAGACACAATATTCAAATTCAAGGAAATATGTATAGATTCAATACCTATAGCAAAATTTAATGTCAGTGATTTTGGCGGCTGTACACCTCATACGGTAAATTTTACAGATATGTCAGTAACAAATTCTAATTGTAATTCAGTATCATATAACTGGACAATATCAGAAGCTCTTTGTAATAATTCAAATGCTTATTCTTATATGTCAGGAACGAATAGTTCATCATATAATCCTATAATAAAATTTAATAAACCGGGTATATATAATATCAAATTGGAAGTATCTGCGAATTGTGGTAAAAGCATAAGTTTTACTTCAATAAATGTGAAGAGCAAACCTGATTTGATATTAAAATCATCAGACACAATTTGTGAAGGATTGAGTATAAGCCCATCTGTAACAAATGTTGCATGTAATACACCTACTGTAAGTTATTCGTGGAGTTTTACTGGCGGAAGTATAACCGGTATTAATAATCAAAATCCCGGAAGTATTACTTATTCTAAAACAGGAAATTATCAGATAAATGTTAAGGGAAAAAATGGATGTGGTGATACCAATATCAGAAAAATTTTAAATGTAATTTCTAAACCTGAAGTTGATATATGTGATACAATCTAACTTTGTAAAGTCAATCAATCTCTTATAAATATGAGCCTTACTAAATTAACAGAACATCAAAATTACACATATCAATGGTCTCCGTCAAATGGACTTTCATCAACAACAATAGCTGAACCAATAGCAAATCCAACTCAAACAACTTCTTATTCTGTTACAATTACAGATAAAATCAGGGGTTGCACAGGGGTTGGTAATGTTGTTATAAAAGTGAATCTTTTACCTGTTGCGATATGCGATATTGATAAAACAATATGTTCAGGAGATTCGGTTAATTTAATCTTAAACGTAAAAGGTGGAACTTCGGCATATAATTATTTGTGGTACCCGTCAAATAGTTTAAACAGATCTGATATTCAAAGTCCTATAGCTAAGCCTTTAAATTCAATAACATATAGTTGTTTAGCGACAGATAAAAATGGTTGTACAACCTCATGCGACATCGGGATAAATGTTAATTCAAAGCCTTCAGTTCCTTCAAATGATGTGTCAATATGTTCGGGTAATAATGTGACTTTAAATGCAGCGGCAACAGGTAATGGGCCATTCATATATAGTTGGTCTCCGGCATCAGGACTTAGTAATCCTAATATTTCAAACCCAATTGTTTCTTTAACTCAGTCAACAACTTATATAGTTACAGTAACGGATAAAAATCAATGTATGAGTACCGAAGCGGTTAAAATAGATATTGTTTCTGCTCCTGTAGTAAACTTTAGTTATAAAAATAATAATTGGTGTACTCCTATAAATGTTAGTTTTATAAGTAATGTTTTTCCTAAGGGAAATTATATTTATAGCTGGGATTTAAGTGATGGGCAAATATCAAATTTACAGAATCCTCAAAAAATATTTACAAATAATACAAATACTGACAAACAATATACAATAAAGCTTACTGTAAATGCGGGTATGAATTGTAATATATCAAAAGAAAAAGTTATAACGATTCATCCACGACCTGAAGCCGATTTTGATTTTAGTACTAAAAATACATGTCCTCCGGCTAAAATTAATATTATAAACAACAGTATTAGCAGTGGAAATACAACATATAGCTGGTCAGTATTAAACAATTCATCAGTAACCATTTCGAATTCTACGGCAAAAGAACCGATATTAACATTCACTGATAACCAATCAGATAGTGATTCAATATATTATGTCAGATTTATTGTTTTTAACGGAGATAAGTGTTCTGATACTTTGATTAAAAGCATAAAAATTTATAAAAGACCCCGGGCAAACTTTAATATTGATTCCGCATTGTGTCCCGGAATACCATTATTTCCTAAGAATTTGAGTGAATCTGCTATTAAGTATTTATGGAGTATAGTTCCATCAAATAATGTAATCATCTCAGATAAGAGCGGTTTGAATCCAATAATAAATTTTCCTGAAAATCTGACAGGTAATAATTTAAAATATAATATCAGTTTATTGGTAACTTCAGATAATGGATGTAAAGACAGCACAGAAAGAAAATTCAGCTCATATTCCAAGCCAATAATATCATTTACAAAAAACATTAGTGAAGGCTGTTCTCCTCTTGAAGTGATAACATGTAATACTTCAAAAGATCCCAATATCCGGAGTTATTATTGGAAACATTATAATGGAAGTACTGATTCTAAATTGCAGGATACTATGATATTTTATAATAATCTAATTAATGATATCATATTTCCTGTAAAACTCATTGCAGTAAGTAATAATAATTGTCGGGATTCATTACAGCAAACGGTTAAGGTGCATTCAAATTCGAAAGCTTTGTTTAGTCCTGCAAAATTTTACAATTGTTCACCTTTTAAAATTGACAGTACCATTTTGAATTTAAAAACATTTAATATAAACTCTGATTATTACTGGACAATATTTGATTCAAAATATAAAGTGATAAATCAATTTACAGGAACATCATTTCCAGGATATACAATCAATAAAGAGAGTGATACAATTTATATAAGATTGGTTACAACCAGTAAATATAATTGTTTGAATGATACTTTGATAAAAAGATTCACAACTTTAAAAAATTTAAAAGCGAATTTTAGTATAAATGACAGTGCAGATTGCAATCCGCTGAAGGTCGTAATAACGAATAAATCAGTACCCGACGGACTATTTTACAGATGGATGACGAATAATACGGTAATTGATACAATGAAGAATCCCGTGCTTTTTTTCAGAAATCAAAGTCATACTTCAAATTCTCAATATAAGTTAAAATTGTTGGTTACTTCTGATAATGCAGGATGTATAGATTCTATTGAAAAAACATTGACGGTATATCCAACTCCACGAGCTGATTTTATTGGTTTGCCGGTATGTTATGGAGAAAATACTTTACTAAATAACAATACGATCCATGGAACCGCTCCAATTTCTCTAAATATATGGAATTATGGTGATAATAAGATAGATACATTACAAAACGCAATACATAAATATAGTGAAAGTGGTACTTATAATGTAAATTTAAAAGTTACAGATAAAAATAAATGTTCAGCCGATACTACAAAAAAAGTGATAGTATACAGTCTTCCACTGCCTGATTTTGAAGTAGATTCAATCGGTTGTATGAATGAAAATATAAAAGTAAATAATAAATCTGAAGATGTTGTATCCTGTTATTGGGATTTTGGAAACAATAAAACATCTGTTCAAAATGATCCTCTGATTGTATTTAATAAATCCGGTTGTTTCCAGATAAAGCTTATTTCAAAAAATGAATACGGCTGTATAGATTCTATTAAGAATAAAATTAAAATAATTGTTCCTCCGGAAGCAAAATTTACTAAAAATATAGATTCCTGTTGTGCACCACTTGATTTAATAATATTTAATAAATCAACAGGTGAAAATATAAATTATATGTGGAATTTAGGAAATGGTGTAATAAATAGCAGTATGGTAGATTCGATTGAATCAATATACGGACAGGGAAGAAACGATACAATATATCATATAAAATTAAATGTTGCAAATATATGCGGTAGTAGCAGTTATATTGACAGTGTTAAAGTTAAGTCCAATCCGGTTAGTATATTGGGAGCAAATATAAAATGGAGTTGCAGTCCGGCAGTAGTTGAATTTTCAAATAATCTGTCCTATGGAAATCCGGATACATTTATATGGATATGGGGTGATAGTACAGCCTCATATAAAACAAATAAATATACAATGCAATTTCCGATAAAGCATACTTATTATGTAAATGGAGATAAAGAAGTTATATATAAACCAATGCTTATAGCAATAAATAACTGTGGCTCAGATACAATTTCTAAGAATATAACTGTTTATCCTCAAAATGTCTTTGCTTTTTTTGAAACAGATTCAAGTTCGGGTTGTCAACCATTTACAACGCAATTTAAAAATTATTCAAAAGGTTATCAAAATATATTCTGGGATTTTGGAGATAATACATCTCCGAGCAATGAGATTTCACCTAAGCATACTTATAATAAATCAGGTGATTATGTTGTATCTTTAATTGCAAAAGGATCTTGCGGTCAGGACACAGCAAGAACAACAATTTCCGTAAAGTCATTACCATTAATAGACTTTAAATGCAAAGACAGTGTATGTATAAACGAAATAGATTCCTTTACTAATGTAAGTAAATCAATACTGTCATTTTATAAGTGGGATTTCGGGGAAAGCAATATTATTACAGATAATGCAAATCCGACACAAATTTTTAAGCAGGCAGGACTAAGGAATATTACACTTTATGGTATTTCAGCAATTAGTAACTGTACCGGTTCGTTAACCAAATCAATTTTAGTTAAACCTGCACCTGTATCAACTATAATAAAATCAAAGATAAACGGATGTACACCTTTAAATATAGATTTTAGGGGAGATACAGGAAGTCATCATTTTTGGGATTTTAATAATGGAAACACGTCAAATCTCATAAATCCATCAACTATATTTAATGAAAACGGTACTTATAATGTGAAACTGATTTCAATGCTGGATAATGGATGTTCTGATACTTCAAATACTACCGTAAATGTTTTTCAGTCTCCCATAGCAGATTTTGATGAAAAATTTGATAGTTTATGTGAAATTCCACTTGATGTGAAATTTATAAATAATTCAGTATATACAGATAGCTGTCATTGGATTTTTGGTAATGGGATAATGTCAAAAAATAAAGATTTAATTAATATGAGTTTTGATACGGCCGGGTTTTATACTAATACTCTAATATGCTATAATAATTTTGGGTGTACGGATACAATAAAAAAGACTTTAAATGTATACCCTGCACCTAAGGCAGCTTTTGATGTTTTAAATAATGAGGGGTGTAAACAATTATTAGTTAAGTTTATAAATAAATCTAAGAACAGTTTATATAGTTATTGGGATTTTGGAGATAATAATTCATCCGAAGAAATGAGCCCTGTTAAATTATATAAAGACAGTGGAAACTATAGTGTCAGATTGATTGCTACCGGTAATCTGGGGTGTTCAGATACAATAGTAAAGAAAAACTCGATTGTTGTTTATCCCAAACCGCATGCAGAATTTGTTTATGAACCAATAAATGATCCTGTTGATAATAGCGGAAAAATTAAATTTAACAATCTCAGTAAATATAGTTTAATCTATTTGTGGGATCTTGGTGACGGTACTACTGAGACAAGTTTTGAACCATTACACAGATATTATATGTATGGAACTTACAATGTTATATTATATGCAGAAAATTCATTTAATTGTCGCGATACTGTTTCTCAGGAAATAAAGGTAGATAATTTTAAGGGTTTATTTATTGCAAATGCTTTTTCTCCGGATCACGGATCTCCTGATGTAAGAAAATTTAAGCCAAGAGGTGTTGGATTAAAAAGCTATCATATATGGATTTATGATACATGGGGTAATGTAATTTGGGAATCCGATAAACTTGATAATACAAGACCTGCAGAAGGGTGGGATGGAACAATCAATGGGAACCCTGTAATGCAGAGTGTGTTTGTCTGGAAAGTTGAAGCAACTTTTGAAGATGGATCAGCCTGGTTAGGAAAAAAATATGAAAATGGGAAATACTTGAAATATGGATCAGTAACGCTTATAAGATGATAAAATATGAATAAATCTATTAAACCATATTTATTGTTGTTATTTATATTACTAATAGATATAAGTAAAATATATTCACAGGATCCGAATTTTTCAAATTTCGGACAAAATCCATTGTATTATAATCCTGCTTATCCGGGATTAGTAAAATGTATGGATTTTAAAATAAATCAAAGAAACCAATGGATTGAATTACCCGGAAAATTTAATACTTCCGTATTTAGTGCAAGTATTAAATTACCACCACCATGGGGCTGTGGTTTATTACTATCATCTAATAATGAGGGAGAAGGATTTTTAAAAACATTTTCTGCCGGTTTAGGTGCTTCCTTTAGTTTTAAAATTGATAATAATAAATTTTTTTCATTTGGATTAATGCCAAAAATAGTTTATAAAAAGATAGATTGGAGTAAGCTGGAATTTGACGATCAATTTGATGAGTTATATGGGAAAATATATAATTCTAGTTTTATTTCTCCGAATACAGATTATAGGTGGTTTATTGATCCGTTAAATTGTGGTTTTATGTTTAAATATATATTCAGACAGGAACAGATAAGAAATCCCTTAGAACAATCAAACCTTACATTTGGGTTTTCATTAAATCATGGAACAAGACCGACGCAATCATTATTAGGTCTGGATGGCTATTTGGAAACTAAAAAAGTAATTCATGCAAATGGATTATACTGGCTTAATCAAAAATATGGATTAAATCCGGGATTTATTTATGAATCTCAACAGAATTTTAAAACAGTGACATTTGGAGGTAATATTTATTTAGGTCATTTGTATATAGGTAATTGGATAAGAACGATGAATAATTTTGATTCTTATATTTTGGGAGCCGGTATAATTTCAACAGGGAATAATAAATATATGCTTGGCATTAGTTATGATTTTACTTTGTCAGGATTAAGAACAGGAACAAATGGAACAATTGAACTTTTCCTTTCAGCAGAATTAAATGATTTTTGCCTGTTTAATAACCAAAATAAGAGCAAAAATGAAATTAGAAAAGACAGAGAAAAAAATGAAAAGTGTCCGGAAGAACCATGGTATTTGAGACTAAAACGAAGAATAAAATTTGTATAAATATTTTATTTTGAAATGAAATTCAACTTCTTAGTCAAATTGATGAATATGTGTTTTGTTAATATACTTCCTAAATATCAATTATAACTATTGCTTCGATATTTAAATAGTTGAAATTTAATATTATTTTAATAATTCTGCATTTTTATTGGCATGATTATTGCAACTAACTAGCTGTTAATCAATTATAAAATGTAAATTGATATTTGTAATTATTTTAATTCCAATTAATGATTACATAGTATAAACAAAGAAAAAATATAGAAAGAAATAATACTTAAATTACAATTTTGAAATGAAAAAAATTATTAAAAATTATGGCATAAGAACAAAACTTAGATTAAATTTAGGAATTTTCAGTTTGTTTTTGGTATTGATAGGTATTCGTCTGTATTATGTATTCAATAAATTAGAGCATATTAATATCGGAAATGTTCAGGAACTGGAGTCTAAAATAAGATCAATTACAAATTTTGCCAAAATTGAACTTATAATATACATGTTAGCCGGTCTGATAGTATCTGTAATATTCATAAGATTTATATCAGGTTATCTGGTTTCCTCAATAAAAAGAATCAATACAGCTTTGACAAACTTTAATAAAGGGAATATACCTCCCAAAATTGAAATTGATAATATTGATGAATTTACCCCAATTACACGATCTATAAACCTGTTGTCAGAAAATTTGAAAAACGTAAAAGAATTTGCCGTTGAAGTTGGCAATTCAAACTACGATACCAAAATAAATGTATTTGATAACAAAGGACAATTGGGCGAGTCGTTAGCAAGCATGCGTGATAGTCTGGCAAAAATTGCCATAGAAAGAAAAATACAGGCACAGGAAGAAAAGAACAGAAACTGGGCAATAACTGGTCTTGCTAAATTTTCCGATATTCTAAGAACCCATAATAATGACCTAGCAGAGTTGGGCGACGAAATCATAACAAATATGGTAAAATATATGGATGCCAATCAGGGTGCCATTTTTGCATTGGAAGAAGATCAGGAAAACAGCAAGAATTCTACACTCAGTATGATAGCCTGCTATGCATGGAATAAAAGGAGAAATTATCTGGAAAAGAAGATAAATATAGGTGAAGATCTGGCAGGACAGGCAGTTTTAGACAAAGAGACAATCTACCTGACAGAAATTCCGGATGATTATGTAGAAATCACATCAGGATTAGGAAAAACCAATCCAAAATCTATATTAATAGTACCATTAAAAATAAATGATATAATATTAGGTGTAATAGAAATAGCCTCATTAAACAAGTTTGAAAAACATCATATAGAATTTGTAGAGAAAGTAGGAGAAGGTATAGCATCATCAATGTCAACTGTAAAAATAAATTTAAGGACTGTCGACTTGTTAAAACAATCACAATACCAGACTGAACAACTAAGAAGTCAGGAAGAAGAAATGAGACAGAATATTGAGGAATTGAATGCTACCCAGGAAGAAGTAGAAAGGAAAAACTTAGAAATAAGAACGACATTAAATGCAATAAATCAGACAATTTGCGTAGCAGAAATAAATATGCAGGGCGAAATACTAAATGCAAATGATTACCTGCTTGATACACTTGGCTATAGAAGTGATGAATTTATCGTAATGAATCATAGCAATTTTATAATGAGAGATGAAGCAAATTCATCAAGATATAGAATAATGTGGGAAGAACTTGCAAACGGCAAGGTTAAAAAAGTAGAAAG